>JAGYIH010000049.1 GCA_018402615.1 Aquiluna sp. | reverse complement strand
GTTGACATTCCGATTCATAATGCACCTCCATCTTCAAAAAGAGTTCCCTGCCTAATCTTTGGTGGGGCCTGGGGCAGGTTCTCTACTTTAAGGCTGTAATCATCCTTGCCCCACTCGCAGCGCCCGAGGACGGCTTTTGGAATCTTCTTCACTGTGAGGTTCGGGTAGCCCTCCTTGCGGCTGCGGAAGGAGGAACAGACAACAAGCAGGCTACGATCCGCTCCGACCTCATCACTGAGTTGCTGGAGTTGATCATGCGTCAGGTTGGCAGTCGTGGTGTAGAGAAAATCGCGCTCGGTGCTGTGGCCGTGTTGCCAGTAAAGAGTGTCGCTGGGGGCATAGGAAAAGCCTTCTAACTTGCACACCGCTTCGGCCAGCATCGGTGCGTTGTATTCCTGACTGATGACCCACTGGCCCCATTTGTCCTGAGTTAGGAGCGACGGCGCGAGACGGTAATACCGAAAGCCACCGCCGCCCTTCCATTCCACCGCCTCGGTGATACCACCAGGGTCAGTTCCGTCAACAACTTTGCTTAAACGCGGTAAGCAGTGCGTGTGGCAGTGATCACCTAATTCAATCCCTATCCAGCGTCGGCCCATCTTGTGAGCTACAGCCGCCGTGGTGCCAGAGCCGAGGAAAGAGTCGAGCACGAGGTCGCCGGGCTTTGTGGCTAATAGCAGAACGCGTTGAAGCAATCGCTCTGGTTTTGGAGTCGCAAACACATTGACTGGGTCAAGAACTAAAATTTCGCGCTTTGCCTCTAGGTTGTCACCGACTTCGTCTCGAAACCAAAGAGAGCCTGCAATAACACCATCCTGAACCTCATGCAAAAACCGTTTGAGTCTAGGGGCGCTTGTGCCGCTTACACCAAACCAAACACGATTGTCTTTCACAAGTTCTTCATATCGCTCCGGGCTAAATCTCCAGCAAGTGCCGCTCGGTGGGAGAACTTTCCTGCCCGCAGGAGTTGTAATTTCGTAAAGATTTGACGATTTACCTGTTTTGGCAAATTGAGCCCCCCGTTGTCCACTCGTCAAGCTGACGGTAAAATTATCAGACATCCAAACGCCTCTTGGGTCGCTATCAGCATTTGTATATTTCGCTTTGGATGCATCGGTTCTTGGTAACAGCGCCAATTTCAACTTGGCCCGATCCCTTGCATAAATAAGGATATGGTCATGTGATGAAGAAATGCCTTCTGAATTACTTTGAACTTGGAATTTCTTTTGCCAAACAACATTCGACAAAAAATTCACTCGGCCAAACACCTCATCACAGAGGACCTTAAGATAGTGGGATTCATTGTCATCAATTGTGATCCAAAGTGAGCCATCTTCTGAGAGAAGTCTCTTTAGCAACTCCAATCTATCCCGCATCAGAGAAAGCCAGATCGAATGCTCAACGCCATCGTCATAATGGGTAAACGCGCTGCCTGTGTTGTAAGGCGGATCAATAAAAATACACTTAACCTTACCAGCAAACTCCTGTTCCAGAGCTTTAAGCGCGAGTAAATTGTCGCCGAAGATTAGGCGGTTCTCGAAGATATCATTTTCACTAGCCCGTTGTTTGGCATGATAGGACTTCGAAGGGTCTTCGATCAAAATCCGAGGTTCCAGCTTCGGGCGGTGTTCCTTGCCAATCCATGTCAGTTCGAGTTTTTGTTTGCTTGGCATGTCAGTCGTTTTGGTCGTTGAAAAAAGAATCGTCTATCCGGTCAAATGCTTCCGGGTAGGTTAAGTTCGGCAATTTTTCGTAGTGCCGCACAGCGTCCTCGGGGCATTCCGCGATTCGAAGCGAGGCCTCGACAAGCCACTCGTTGAATTCATCCAGTTCCTCGTAATCATGGCGGGAGTCCGATCCAATGTGCTCTCGGATGGTCGCCAACATTTCTACGATCGTTTCTTCAGTAAAATCTATACCGGGCTCCACCTGAAATTGATTAATCGGCGCATTTTCAAAGGTATAGTCATTTGAAAATACGATGAGTCGGTAGGTTTTTTCGGGCAATTCATCCTCGAAGGAATTTCGAGGAGTGAAAGGACTTCTTATTTCCTGTGCGACAACCTTAACAAGATTTCCGTTAAGGAGTTTAAAAACCACTGGGGCCATTGGGTCATCCTGGTCGTTATCAAGATCAAAATTGGCGTTCATCAATTCAACCTCCATCTGATTGTAAAAATATAGTTTTCAGTAGTTTTTTGTCTTAGCTTCTTTTCCACATTCGAGATGAGTTCATCCCGCTTCTCGTCAATTTCATCTTGAGCTGTGAACAGCGCCCGGCGTTTTTCAATTCGTTGTTTTTGCAAGGAACTGATTTTTCTCTGGGCCTCGAGCTTCTCTTGAAGGGTGACCATTTTTTTTGCGAGTGTCCGAGCTTCCTTGATTTTGCGATCCATCTCCTTGATTTCCTGCTCAAGGCTGAGCTTCAAGTCGTCGGCCCAAGCGTCCAGTTTGGTGACTTCATCATCGAAAAATTTGTTATTGCGCTCGGAGATTCTTTGCAGAATCTCCTCTTCTTTTTGGCCGGCGGACTTCGCAAGGTTCTCTGGAGGTTGGTCATGGCAATCACAGGCAACATGGCCGGGTAGCTTGAACAAAAGAGCTGCTACGCTGGACTCGATGGCATGGCCTTGATCTGTCGAGGCTGAAAACAAAAGATGGTCTTCGACTTGATCAAAGGCATCCACGGTGAATCGCTTAAGAGCCAGCCAGCCAGAGGCGCCTCGATACTGCTCCAGAGCAAAAAGCTTTCCAACATAGCTGCTGTAATCAAAGTGGATTTCGGCTGATTTCAAATCCCTTGAAATCGATGCCTGTGTGATGGCCTCTGCGAGTGGGTGGGAGAGTCGGTAGACATGAGCCTCGCCCGTGCGCCGAGGAAGTTCGTAAAGCCCGAGAGGGATATCCCCTCGATAAGGGCAGCTCTTTAGTCGAAACGAGTCGTCACCAATAAAATCGGCATGGTCTCGCAACTCATGCGAGGTCAATCGCATGAGATTTTGCTCGATGCGGTCGAGAGACTGGGCTGAAGCATCCGCGCGAACCCGGAGCTTCTCCCGGACTTCATCATCAAAATTCTCCAGAAGCTTGCGGCGAGTCTGCTTCATCGCCTCGTTGATTTCCAAGTCCAGTTCAAGTTGCAACACTTTGAAAGCGGACTCGATGTCCTCGGGTTTACGGCAACGCTGGTAGATGCCGGCAATGCGTTTTTCGAAATCCACGCCGCTCTCGATAGCCCCGAGAACTTCATCACTCGCTCCAAAAACTCCTTCGAAAAGATGGAATTTTTCGGACAAAAGCTGATAGACGCGCTGGTCTGCGGCATTTTTGCGGTTGAGGAAATTTACGACAACCACATCGTGTTTCTGGCCATACCTGTGGCAGCGCCCAATTCGCTGCTCAATGCGCTGGGGATTCCAAGGGAGGTCGTAGTTCACGACGAGGGAGCAAAATTGCAAGTTGATGCCTTCGGCCCCGGCTTCCGTGGCAATCATAATGCGGCCTTCGTTACGAAAATATTCAACTAAGGCGGAACGCATGTCGGCCGACTTCGAACCAGAGATGCAGTCACTGCCAGCGTGCTTTTCCACCCAAGCCGCATAGATTGCTTTAGAATGCTCGTCGGTATTTGAGCCGTTAAAGAGAAGGACTCCTTCGCCGAACTCACTGTCGGAAAGAACCCTCAAGATGTAGTCCTGCGTTTTGCGTGACTCTGTAAAAATGATTGCTTTTTCCGCTGCACCGGTTTCGCGGGCTTTGGCAAATGCAATCCGCAGGGCCTGAAGCAGAGCAGTTCCTTTTGCATTGTGCTTAATGGAGACGGCGAGAGTAGCAAATTTTTCCAAGTCGGCGATCTCCTCTTCGATAGCCGTGCGATCCGCATCCGAAAGAGGATCCTCAGCCTCGTCGTCACTCCATTCCTCGGCGGTTTCGTCCATCGCCTCGTAATCTTCGTTGAGTTCCTCATCGAGAGGGGTCTTGGGCTCTTGTTTCTTCAGCCTCGCCTTGAGCCTATCGGCGATGGTGCCGAGGGCCCCGGCAATGGCAAATGTGGACGATGCCAGAAGCTTCCGCAGCACAAGCGTCATGAGGGAGCGCTGACCGGGTGGCAGGGCTTGAAGGTTGGGACGCTGAAGGTATTCGGAAACGAGATTGTATAGGCGATCTTCGCTCTCCTCGGGGGTGAACTCCTCAAGGATGGCACTTCTTTTTGTAAATGGAATGTAGGCGGTAACCTGGCGCCTGAGCGTGCGGTGGCAAACCGGTCTCAGCCTTGTTCGAAGAGTCTCGAAAACCTGCTCTTGGGTGAGGTTCGCAAACTGGTCCCGGAAACTTTTCAAGTCACCGAAAGTGTGGTCATCGATGAAGCTGACGAGGCCAAAAAGTTCGAGCAGGGAATTCTGAAGCGGTGTTGCGGTGAGCAAAAGCTTATGCTTTCCCGCTAAGGCAAGTTTGAGGGTATTTGCGACGATGTTTGAAGTCTTGTAAACATTGCGCAGCCTGTGTGCCTCATCGATCACCACAAGGTCCCAAGCAGTGTTAGCGACATCAGCAGCCTTGTTCCGGGCAAACTGGTAGGAACAAATCACAATTTCATCCACTTCAAGGGGCCGGAAACGACCTTGGCGAATCGCCGCATTATAAGATTTCGTCTCCAGAATAATTGAGGGGAGAAAGAATTTTTCCTTCATCTCCTGGTGCCACTGTTTGCGAAGATTTGACGGAACGATGATCAAAATGCGGCGCTTTCTTTCCGCCCACTTCTGGGAGAGCACCAAGCCGGCCTCGATTGTTTTTCCCAAGCCAACCTCGTCAGCCAGAATCGCGCCTTTTGACAATGGAGAAGAGAATGCAAACAAAGCCGCGTCCACCTGATGGGGATTGAGGTCCACTTGAGCACCCGCGACAGCCGCTGCCAGCTTCTCCACGCTATCAGAAGCGCTGCGTCTGGTTAGTTCATAGGCAAAATATTTCGAATGGTAATCGGTATACATTTGCAATGGGTTTTAATTCGTCGGCGGTTGGTTTCGGCAGGCTTCCTTTAGTCTGTGGTCATTTCCATGCAGCCTCGGTTGGGGGGTGTCGCAAAAGCTGCCACAGGCCTTTGGCCGAGGACTGAGGCGGCTTCGCCGCCGTGGCGCGTGGCTTGTAACGAGTGGCGGGTGAAGAAAAGGGAGGCAGGCAGAAGCTGACCCCGGTGGAATAGGGCTTCGCATTCCACGGGGCGAGGTAGCTGAAAGGGCGCTCGGCGCGGATACCACGGCGCTGACAGAGCATCGCCCTCCAGTTTTTTTGAAGATGGTGGATTTGGATTCATTCAGTTTTTCGGCGGGTTGGTTTGATCGGAGAGCAGAGCTTTCGCCTCGGCGAGTTCGCGGGACAGATCGATTCCGGCGTCTGTGTTTGGGGCGATCTTTTGCATTCCTGTATACAGGAGCGAGGCTAGGTGGAGGCCGGTAAATTCGCCAGGCAGGCTGCGGAGGG
>JAGYIH010000048.1 GCA_018402615.1 Aquiluna sp. | reverse complement strand
AAAAGCGCTAAAACTCAGGAAAGAACTGGCTCTTGGCGAAGGCTCTATTGACTGGGTGCAAAACGATGAACTCCTCAGCTACCGAAACGGCCAGCTGCTGATAGTTCATAACTTCGGACAAGACTCCGCTTTGCTCCCAGGCCAGCTGTTATTGAGTTCGGACCCAAACCAGTCTGATCTTCTCAGATCAAACCAAACGCTCTGGCTTGCTCTTTAGTCAGCCAGATCTTTTCTTGGCCACCAGAAGGTCTTGCCTAACTTGAAGGCCATTGCAGGCACAATCACGGTTCGAACCAAGAGCGTGTCCAAAAGCACACCAATACAAACAATTGTTCCAACCTGCGCTAGAGCAATAAGCGGTAGGACTCCCAGGACCGCAAACACCGCGGCCAGCAAAATACCCGCCGAAGTTATTACGCCACCGGTTGCCCCCAGCGCCTTTCGCATGCCCTCCCGAGTACCGAGGGTTTTGGCTTCCTCTTGAGCGCGGGTTACCAAGAAGATGCTGTAGTCAACGCCCAGCGCCACCAGGAACAGAAACGCCAAAATGAAGACGGTTAGATCTAGCGCTGGGAAACCAAAGATGTTTTGGAACACCAGCCAGCTTGCACCAACCGCCGAGAAGAACGATCCGACCACTGCAACCAGCAGCAATATCGGAGTTAGTAGCGAGCGCAATAACAGCACCAGAATTAGAAACACCGAGATCAAAATCAGCGGAACCAAGAGCGCTTCGTCCCTTGCCGTCGCATCCTGGGCGTCCAGCGTGATGGCATCCTGACCACCAACCAGGGCAATTGTCCCCTCTGGCAGTTGATCTAACGCCAGACGCATCTCGCGCACAACATCTAACGCCTCCTGCGACTCCGGGTTGGCTGCTAGCACCACGTCTATCTGAGTGATTTCTCCACTGCTGGCTCCAAGTCGAACTTCATCAACCCCTTCGACGGCCTCTAAAATCGCAGTCGCTGCTTCCACCTGATCGGCATCCACGATTACCTGCGTTGGGGTCGCGCTTCCAGCGGAGAACGCCTTTGCTAAGACCTCTTGGCCGGCAACTGCTTCAGGCTTTTGAATAAAGATTTCGGTTGCGCTCAGACCGGTCTTCACGCCGAGTCCACCAGATGCCAGCACAGCTAACAGGAGCACTCCGCTGCCTGCGATCAGGACCGGGCGCTTCGAGACGGCCTTGCCCAACCGGGTCCAGATTGACTTCTCAAATGGATTCTTGCCGCCAACCCTTGGAACCAGTGGCCAGAAGATACCGCGCGGGAAAATAACAAGCGCTGAAGGCAAAACCAACAAACCCGCAACCATTGCAACGACGATGCCCACTGCGGACATGAGGCCTAGAACTTGACGGCCCTCGATCTCGGCAAGTAGTAAAAGTGCCAGCGCAACGGCAACCGTTGACCCTGAGGCCAGAATCGCGGGGCCCGCTCCGCGGATCGCAACCCGCATCGCCTCGCGCCTATCGGCATAGCTGAGTAGCTCTTCACGATAGCGGGAAATTAGTAGCAGCGCGTAGTTTGTTCCAGCTCCAAAAACCAGCACCGACAAAATACCCAAGACCGATGCATCCGGCACAAAGCCCAGCGCACTTGCAACCTGGCGGGACAGAATTCCAGCCATGCCGTCTGCGACACCGACCACCAGCAGCGGAATGATCCAGAGCACTGGTGAGCGGTAGGTGATCAGGAGCAACAGTGCAACCACCGATGCGGTTACGGCTAGCAGGCTGATGTCTGCACCCTCAAAGATTGAACCAACGTCCTTAATAAAAGCTTCAGGTCCAGTGACATAGACCTCAAGGCCCGCAGGCATCCCCACCGGAGCAAGCTCACGCATGGTATCGATGCGGAAGGTGGTGAGGTCAAAATCATCGGAGAGTTCAAGGGGCACTGAGATAAGGGCCGTGGTGCCATCCTCGCTAATGGCAGCAGGTGGCACAAACTTCTCTCCCATTACTTCTAGGTTGGTGAACTCGAGAAACTTCTGATTGGCTCCGCCCTTGAGCATCTGAGCCTGGGCATCAAATTCACCCTGGATCCAGTTCAGCTGAGCTTGGGTTAGCTGGGTCTCTGAGGCATACACGATGAACGCTGCCGAGCCTTCTGAGGCAGGCAACTGTTCTTGGAGCAACTGCACCTGCACCGACTCAACACTGTCCTTCAATCCACTACCCGGAGTGGTGTTCTCAGAAGCCGCATTCAGTGGGCCAAAAGCCAAGATCGCAAAGATAAGTGCGAGCAGCATGGTTACGGGTGCGGTCTTTTTGCCGGTTTGGAAGTTGAGGAGAGGATTCACGTTGATGCTTTCTACTATTGTTTAGAAGATAAGTTACTTTACAACTAAGATACATCACATGTCAGTTGCAGATTCAAATGCGAGAACTGAAGTGCACGAAGTCACCGAGCTAATGCGACAGCTGGTCAAGTCGGGGGCCGACTTCTCCAAGCGTCTGGGAAGCTCGCTTGAGCTAAACCCAACTGATCTCAAAGTGATGGAACAACTCATGGAGCTCGGGGAACAGACTCCGACCCAACTTGCAAAAGCTGTCGGCATCACCACTGGTGCGCTGACGCAGTCACTGGATCGGCTCGAGGCTCAAGACCACACCTCACGCAGAAAATCTGATACCGATCGAAGGTCTCTAGTCGTGAAACCCAATCCAGAATCGGTAAGGCGGGCTTGGCTAGGCATTAGTCCTTTAATTGAGGCTTCTGAAAAACTGCTAGCCCAAATGAGCGAGGCCGAAAAACGGGCGGTGAAAAGATTCATTTCTGGCATGATTGCGGCCTACCAGAGCGAAGCCGAAAACCACTCTGACCAACTTTTACCCTGAGCCAACAACCACCGGACTCGCGGCCAGTTAGGGGTTAGGTTTTTCGCCTGAACCACGTGAGATCAGCCTGGTTGGGATTACCACCGACTGTGGGACACCAAGCGGGTTTTTAATTCGATTCAAGGTGATTTCGGCTGCTACTCGACCAAGCTCTTGAGGGTCGTGGGCGATAACGGAAATATTCAGGAGGTCCGCTAGTTCGAAGTCATCAAATCCGACCAACGCCACTTCGCCCAAAAGTTCTTTGTGGGTTTGGAGTAATCCCACGGTAAGTCGATTGTGGGTGGTGACTAGAGCGGTCGGCGGGTCAGCGAGCGATGTCAGCTTTGAGATTGCGCGGTCTAATTCCCCTAAGGCAGAGCTCGAGTGAACAACCAACTCCGAATCGAACTCAAATCCAAAGTCTTTTAGAGCGGCCTGATAACCCTCAATGCGCTGCTGCGTTGTCCATAACGATTGCTGACCTCCCAGCAGAGCGATTCTGCGGTGGCCATTTCTCAGCAACGACTCTATTGCTAACTTCATGCCGCCCTGGTTATCTAAAACAATGCTGTCGGCGGTCAGGTTAACCGGGGGACGGTCCACAAAAATGAGCGGAGTGCCCAGTTGTCTCTCGCCCTCCAAATAGGCGTGGTCATCCGAGAGCGGCACGATCAACAGCGCCTGCACTCGTCTCTCCAGCATTGTTTTAACAACTAGTGGCTCGCGCTCTGGATCTGATTCAGTGGTGGCCACAATCAGCTCCAGCCCCGCATTTCTAAAAACCTCTTCGGCACCCGCTGCCACTTGGGAATACCAGGGGTTTACCAGGTCACCTATCACGTAGCCGATTGCGGTTGTGACACCGCCAGAGCGCAAGTCACGCGCAATTGAATTTGGTCTGAAGCGTAGGGTCTTCGCTGCATCCAGAACTTTAGTCCGAGTTTGCTCTGCAACCTTAGGGTCGCTGGCCAGCGCTCTCGAAGCCGTTGCAATGCTCACGCCTGCCAACGCTGCTACATCCTTTATTCGAGCCCTTGAAGGGATTGATGCGAGTCTTCCCATAGATCGCCGCTACCTTCCGCTGACTGCTAACTCACAATTTTGTCAGAATTTCATTTTTCACTACTGCAACTCTACCGTGTTCAAAAAAATGATAACGATTACATAAATTCTATTATTTGCTCAGTCAATGTGCTTGTCTTGCAATACAGTCGGTCTTGCACCAAATCTGCCGTAATTGAGAACGATTTCATTTATGGTAGGCAGGAATATCGTTTGCTAATGGAAGTAAGCGCCTGAAGTCCCTCTTCAAGTGCCCATAAATCAAGGAGACTCAATGAAAATTGAAAGAAGGAATTGGCTCAGCACCGCTATAGCGGCAAGCCTGGCCGTGGTTCTTGTCGGTTGTGCCGCGTCGGATGTTTCTTCCGAAGTGGGAGCTACCTCAACAACCGCTGAAGAAGCGACCGTTGAAAGCATCAACGTTCTCAGTCTTTACAAAAAGACAGGGGATGTCCCAGAGGGCGCTGCCATCAACTTGGCAGTCGACTCATTCACCAGCGCTACTGGTATCTCTGTCAATTTCACCGAGGCCGGAGAAAACCTCGGCGAGGAGTACGAAGCGACCGTTCTGGCTGGTCAAGCTGCAGACGTCATCATTGTTAACCTCTTTGACAAGTCATCGTCATGGGTTGCAAATGGCGCAGCCATCCCAGTTAACGACCTACTCCAGGAGTGGGGACTTGACTCTGTAATCAAGGAATCAGCCGTAGAGGAGTGGACCAACTCCGACGGACAGGTTCAGGGTTTTGCCTACCAAGGCTTCACCTGGCCAGTTTGGTACAACACAGCCCTACTCAAGCAAGCTGGTGTGACTTCAGTCCCGACCACAAGCGATGAGCTAATTGAAGCCTCGAAGAAGCTGCGCGCAGCCGGTATCGGCCCCGTAGTTGTTGGCGGAAACGACTGGTCTGGAAACAAGCTCTGGCTCCAGTTTGCACAGATGTTCATGCCTACCGACGAAGCGATCTCAGTATTCACCGACGGTGGCTACTGCGCATCGCCAAACGCAATGAAGGGTATTGCTGAATTTGTTCGGCTTCGTGACGCCGGAGTCTTCGTTGACGCCGTTGAAGGCTACACAGCTGATCAGATGAACGCGGCTTACTTTGACCAGAAGGCGGCAATCATGCCTGCTGGTTCGTGGGCTATGCCTGGAACCCCAGACGCTGTCGCAGCCGTGACAACCCTCGGTGGTCTTCCTATCCCAGCTGGTTCGGTATTCACCAAGCCAACAGCCTACGAAGGTAACACTGGAGTTGGATTCTTCATCTCGCCAAACGGCCAGAAGAAGCTCAGTGCGGTGAAGGAATTTATTCTCTCCTTCTACCAGCCAAATGTGATCGGTAAGTTCGTGTCCGAAGTTGCAGTGATTCCTGCAACCACGATCGACATTTCCGCTGCACTTGGAAGCGCAAGCCCACTTCTAAACCAGGCGGTAACCTCGCTTCAGGCAAACGCCGAATTTGCGGTAATGCCTGACCGTTACGTCGGAGCAAGAGGTGACGCACTTACCAAGGCGTCTGCCTTGGCCTTCGGTAAGGGAATCACCGCTGATGCAATTTGTAAGGCTGCAGACCAGGCTTACGACTAAACATCAAATAGCTAAGTGGGGATGCGTTGACAATCCAATGCATCCCCACTTAGTCACTACCGAATACGTACTGGGAGGTGAAAGTGGCTCACAACAAGAGAAAAAGACATTCAGTCAAGACCAAGCAGTCTCAAATTGGCGCTGTCGGCGCTTCCCGAGGGCTATCACT
>JAGYIH010000047.1 GCA_018402615.1 Aquiluna sp. | reverse complement strand
TCCAAGGCGAATTTGACGAACCGGTTCGGAGCCGTGTCGAAGGTCTCGAACCTCCGCTCATGGCGGAGTTCCTCAGGCGACAGTCCATTCACTTGGAAAAACCCCGCAGGTGCCCCGCGCACCCAGCCCCGGGCATGGCGCAGGGGATCGGACGCAAACCTCGGCGAGTTTGCAGAAGCCGACGGTCTCCACTCGCGCTCCGTCCTCAAGGCCACATGAGGCCGGCGTCCCATCTCCTCCAGATAAACCCCCAGCCGCTGCTCCCCGAGCACATGCCGCAGGAAGAGAAATTGCTCCAACAAAGTCCGCCGTCTTTGCTCGGGATCGGCCCCTATCTGGAAGCTCGTCGGGCTGTCCCACTCCAGGATCAATTGTTGGCAATGCTCCGCGATGTCATCCACCATCGCCCGATACTCGCCATGGAAATCCAGCTTCCGCGTCTGGATTTCGAAACGCACCGCCTCCCGATCCGCGACCCGGATTTCCGCCGTCCCGAGATAATTCGACACTCGGAAACTTCCCTCAGGAGGCTTGCCCTGCAATGTCCGGCCGCTCCATACCGCCTTCCGGCGCGCCGACCCGCCTTTGAGCGTGCTCGCGATATCCGCTTGCGCCAACTCCCCCGCACCCTCGCCGACAAGCATCCACTGGTAGGAAACATTTTCAAAAAGCACGAGAGCCTGCCCGCAAGCCACCCCGGTGCTATATCGGATCGGCGTCTTTGCCGTGGTAGACTGGTTCGCATGGCGCTGTGCCCGGAAGGCCAAAGGCGGCGCTGGACTCGCAGAAATATCGAATCTTTGCGGCTCCTCCACGCTCTCGCCCCAGAGCAAAAGACGAAGCCCCCCGCCCAGCTCGATCTCGATCGAATCCAAGTTGAGGGGCGTGTCGGGCATCCCTGCGGATTATTGAATGAAGCTCACGAATTGATCTCGGCGCACCACATCGACCATTGCGCAGAGTTTTTCATAGCTCCTGCGAAAGACTGCGGAGTCCACCGGCTCTACTGGATTTGTTTGGAACCTTCCCGGCACTTTCGCCCCCTTGGGCGGCACAATGGCTTCCTCGCAATACCAGGCCAACTTCACCAGCAAGCCCTCCAGACGCCGTTTCGAGCCATTCAATTTCGGCAGGATTTTTTGGAGAATTTGATCGTCAAAAACAGGGTGCCAATCCCACCCCTCTTGACTTTCTGCGACTGCATAGTCCACCCGCAAGTAGCGAAGAATCTCGTTCACGGTGCGGAAGCCGAATTCCAGCCGCTCCGCTTCCATGATTTGGAACACATCCTTCAATGCCGCTTGGACTTCATCCAACGAGGGAATCTCAGGAAGCGTTCCCCTGCGGGCATTCCTGGAAAGTGCCAGAAAACCGGCACCGAGGCTTGGATCCGCAGGCGTCACATCCGAAACCCCAGAGCTGCCCGCATCGAAAAAATCCTCCAACCCGCCAAGCCCTGTGCGGAATTCCAGCACATTCGCCCGATCGAGCACCTTCGGCGAAAACATGTAGGTCGTCTCGTCCACATTCACCGTTCCAATTACGAAAAGATTGTCGGGCAGGCACACTTTTCCTTCCACCTTGGGCTCACCACCGGCCTCTGTGGGCAATCTCGTAGCCCCTTGCCCGACTGTGTGGAGCAAAAGCTCCCCGGATTGGGACTCCATCGCCGAAAGGAAATCGGCGAAATACCGCTCCACATGCGACAAGTTCATCTCGTCCAAGATCAGAAAATGCGGCTTGTGCGGTTGCTCCACGGCCCTCAGGATCAGATTCAAAATCGGCGTGCTTTGATACACGGGCGGGGAATCCGAAGCGGCCGAGGCTTTCTGCAAATGGTTTACGAAGCCCAGCACACTCCGGTTGTCAGACCAATCCGAACCGACCGGGACCAGCGCATAGTCCAAGGAATCATTGCCACATATCCAGCGTGCAAAAATTTCAGCTAACTTGGTTTTTCCGGTTCCGCTGTTGCCGGTTAGAATTACAAAGGGCTTTGTAGATATTGAGCTTAAAAATGTTTTGCAGGTAATACTCCGTGCAATAAATCCAATCGATTTTAGCGCATCCTCAAAGTTTTTAAAAATCAAGACAACAGGCCCCTCATTTTCAAGAATAGACTCGTGAGCATTCAAAATCATGTCTTTGATAGACTCTAACTTTTCATTAGAAATAAAATCTTTACTAACAGTTGCCATCATCGGCTGATTCGTTGGATTAGTCCCAAGCGCATGGCATACAGATGAATAAAAGAAATCTCCTCTTCCGATTCCCTTACTGCATCCTGTCCAATCATTATCTAAACCAAATTTTTTCAGTAAAGATTTATCATCATGAGAAATACTTTCAGCGTCTATCAACCTTTCAAAAGAAGACCAATCGGGCTTGACATTCGAAAGAACATTTTTGCTGAATATTTTTTCGTATTGGCCTTGGCCTAAACCTAACTTCTCAAAATAAACATCGTAGAATTGTTTGTATTTCAAAAGCTCCTTGGTTAGAGCCGTTCCATAGCAGCATTGTATAATCTGCCGATGAGATAACGTGACTTCTTGGTCTCCCTTGGTTCCACTTACTAATCTAAAAGAGTTAAAGTTATGACTTAAATATCTATCCCAATTTTCTTTTAGCATCAAGCAGATCGCCTCAGGAATGGCGGCATCAGGAGCTACGGATTTAGCTCTCTCAAATGTTTGTTTGCGTAACTCGAGTAAGTCTAACATTTGTATCAAAAAATCTCAGCCATGAAAGGATCGATCGCCTTCGAGCAATCCATCTTTTGATTAAGGGCATAAATTATCTTGGATGCAATTGCAGTGATCACTGGGACTGCAACAGAGTTTCCAAATTGCTGGTAACTGTAGCGCTTGGAGAAATGAAATTTGAATGAATCTGGAAAACCTTGTATTCGAGCGCACTCACGAGGAGTTAAAATCCTCGGATTTTTCCCTTTTTGCTCAATCAAAACCTCGCTACCATCTTTCCAATACCTCGCAGAGATAGTGCTGACATAGTCGCTTTCGGTGTTGAACAACGAATACCCAAAACCATTTCCTTTTTCTCGATGCTCCCTCAGGCGGCGCTGGTGTCCATTCCACATTGCATCAGATATCGTAAATTTGTCATCTGGAGTTTGCTCTAAAAAGGCTCCAAGTTTTTGGCGGTTTGAGAAAGGAGGTGTTTCTGGGAATTCAAAATAAATTGGATCGGAAAATGCAACTATGAAAATGCGCTCACGGTTTTGCGGAACACCGAAATCATATGCCCTAAGAACTTTAGAATAGACTTTATATCCAATTTCTCGCAGTGAGTTACATATAATCGAGAATGTCTTTCCAGAATCGTGTGTTTTAAGTCTTTTGACATTTTCTAAGAAAAGAACTTTGGGTCGTCGCTCCTTGGCAATTTTGAGTATATCGAAGAAAAGCGTGCCTCGCGCATCGTCAAAGCCTCTTTTAAGCCCAGCTTGGGAAAATGGTTGGCACGGAAATCCCCCGCACAAGATTTCATGCTGCGGAATTCCATTTACTAACAAATCTTGATCGGCGCTAGATTGGGTAAATTTCGTTATATCCCCAAAAGGCACTTCTCCATAGTTAGCGGCATAAGTCTCTTTGGCGTGCTGATCCCATTCGGATGAAAAAACGCATTTCCCGCCAAGTTCCTGCAATGCAATTCTGAATCCACCGATTCCTGCAAAAAGGTCAATGAATGAAAACTTTGGCTTTTCCGGCGGCGGGAAGGGAAGGTCGGAAAAATCGATGTGAACCGGACGCGGGTGTTCCTCGGTTTTCGGCAAACCCCGAGCCACATTTTTAGATTCCACTAGGCAATAGCGGCGTAGCATGTCAAGCCACCTGTCGCTGTAGGATTGATCGAGAAGTATGGGCGGCTCCATTGGCGACTGGAGCCAATGGGAAACGATCGCGGGGAGTTCGTCTTTCAGCAATCCCCCTAAAGTGGACCAGCCCTCAGCCGCCAGAATCAAGCGAAGCGCCTTGCTGTGGTTGATAACGAGGGATCCGGCTAAAGGCGCTTGGTATTTGGCAACACCATTCACACGCAATGCACGCCGAGGCGTCTTCGAGGGAAATTTGATGGGCTCGGCGGCCGAGCAGGGAGTTTCAATTTGCGTCATTTTTTTTCGATCCGTAGGGCGTTGTCGACTCCGCCAGGTTCCAGAGTTGGGGTTGGTGAACATCCTCGCAGAGGCCTTTGGCAGCTTGCGTGAACCATTCCTTGAGCGTGCTCCCGCGCAAGGCGAGAGCCGAGTAAACTTCCTTTTTGAATTCCGGATCGATATCCACCACGATCCGGCCTGATGATCCTTGGGCCATGGGATGTGATGTTACATAGGTAATGTAACATGGGAAGATGAATCTTCGTTAAATTTATTCGATCCCATACATTCTCAGGAGCACATCCTCGGAAATGCCGAAGCGTTCCCGCAGGGTGGGTCTTCTCGCAAAAAGGCGGCAAAGTATCGGCTCCACAAAAGCATCTGTGCCATGGTGCAAGGCGCGGTGGGCTTGCGGGCTGAGGCAGCAAAGATTTTCAGGGTCATTCAAATTCAGTTTCTTTCCAGTGAATTGCTCTTGTTGCTTAAGAGGAATAAGATGGTGAACTTCCAAGTAGCGTCTCCTTGTTGCCCTTGAATCGAAGGCGTCACCGTCCATTCCTGCTTCGCATGTGTAGCCTGCCTTCTTGATGCAAGTTCGGATTTGCTTCTTTGGGCGTCGCCACGCCTTGCGCTCTGCAATTGTGAGCTGCTTGGCTGGTTTGTTAAGAATCGAGTTTAGATCTTGCTCTTCATCTTCTGGCCGAGGGAGCTTCTTTTTTTTCGGAAGAAAGATTTTCTCCGGATGCGCCATTCCCGCCAGCCTCGAGCTAATAACCGGAATCGGTCCGGAAAAATCGATCATTAAAATGCTGTTTCCATCTACAGCGTATCCCGATCCGGTTTTTTTCTTTAAATACAAACGTATTTCCCGCCTAGGCTTGTTGCGCATACACAACTTGAGCAAAACAGTTTCCCCATTATCGACTCTCTTGAAAGCCTTGTAAAATCTTGGGTCCCCTTCCACGTGCTTCTCCTCGTGGTTTAGAGAACCAAAGTGGGCCTCAAAGATTGACCTGTTTGACTCTCTGATGGTGATGTGACCTTTCTTAGCTTCAGCCTCGGTGATGTGCCTCTCAAAAAATTTACCCTTGGGGTTGTGGGCGATCGTTTTTTTTATTCTTTTTTTCTTCATTTGTTTTTTATTCAAAAATGCTTTCTGAAAATATAAAATTCCCGTATTTATACATTTGATTCATTCAGGATTGTTCCAAACTTCGAAATTTCCAAGCACCGTGGCTGATTTTGGGTTATGGATGTTGGATTTTGGATTATGAATTTTGGGTTGGTGAAGCAAATGGTGGATTTTGGATTTTGAATTTTGGATTGGCAGGAGATGACAGTCCTACTTCGCGCTTGGCGACTCCGGCGTGATGCAGTGGCGGGAGAAGGAGGCGGGAGATTTTGGATTTTGGATTTTGGATTTTGGGTTGGCGGCGCGTTGCGCCTGAATCTTAGGGCCGCTCGGCGATCCGCCCCTACCTTGTAAATGAAAGCTCGGCTCGGATACCACGGCGCTGACGGCGCATCGCCCTCCGGATTTTTTGAAGA
>JAGYIH010000046.1 GCA_018402615.1 Aquiluna sp. | reverse complement strand
CGGTGAGTGAGTGCGGTCAGCACCCTCGTTGCGGAAATTGCGGTTGATTTCAAACACCCGCTCCAGACCGCCAACCACCGCGCGCTTCAAAAACAACTCGGGAGCGATGCGCAAAAACAGTTCGGTGTCAAAGGCATTTGAATGGGTCTTAAACGGCCTTGCCGATGCTCCACCGTGCATAACCTGCAGCATGGGGGTTTCGACCTCCATGAAGGCCTGCCTGGCAAAGGTATTTCTAAGCGACTGCATTACCTCGGAGCGAATCTTCACGACCTCGCGGGCCCGATCCCGAACGATTAGGTCGATGTAGCGGTGGCGAACCCGAAACTCTTCGCCAAGTTCGTTGTGCAGGTTCGGTAATGGCCTAAGGGTCTTGGCGGCCATCCGCCATTGCGAAGCCAAGACACTTAGCTCGCCGCGCTTTGAGGTGATTACCTCACCGGCAACAAAGACGTGGTCGCCAAGGTCAACCAGCTCTTTCCAAAGTTCGAGCTCGGCCTCGCCTACCTTGTCCAGCGACAGCATGGCCTGGATGCGCTCGCCGGTGCCGGACTGCAGGGTTGCAAAGCAGAGCTTCCCGGTGTTGCGCAAAAACATGATTCGGCCGGCAATCGCCACCACATCGCCGGTCGCGATATCTTCCTCAAGGTTTGGGTAGTGAGCCTTGGTCTCTTCGATGGTGTGGGTGATTGGCAATCCAACCGGATAAGCGCTCGAGAGCTGATTTAGTCGCTCTCGCTTTTGCATGCGGATGGCGATCTGCTCGGGAAGGTCTTCACCTTCAAACTCTTCGATCACGCTTCACCAATCATCAGGTTGTCTATTAAGCGAACCTCACCAACCCAGGCCGCGATTATTAGTCGCGCCGAAGGCTCAGCAAAATCCAAAACTTCGAAGCTGTCAGAATCGATCAGCTCCAGATACTCGAGTCTAACAAGCGGGTCCAGGCAGGCCCGAGCTGCTTCCAACAGCGCTCCGCGCTCACCGCCATGCTTAGCTCCGGCACTAAGTGCCGCATGCAGGCTTCTCGCAGCATCCAAGTGCTCCAGCAAGATCCGAACATTGCGACTAGAAAGAGCCAGCCCCGAGGAGTCCCGAACCGTCTTGCAGGCAACGATCTTGAGAGGCTCGCGCTCCCCACTCTGAATCTGATCGGTGACCATTTGCTTCACCAGCGCTAGCTGCTGAAAATCTTTTTCACCAAAATACGCAGCGCTTGGGTTCACCAGATCAAACAGTCGGTTCACTACCAAAAGCATGCCGTCAAAGTGGCCGGGTCTTTGCTCACCCTCAAATTTCTCCCCAAGTGCTCCAGCCTTGGGCTCCTTCAGCACCAGCCCAGCTGGATAAACATCGTTGCTAGTGGGAGCAAACATGACGTCAACCCCGGCGTCGGTCAAGAGCCTGGCATCCACGCCAAGGGTCCTTGGATAGGAACCAAAGTCTTGGTTGTCACCAAACTGCTTCGGGTTCACAAACACTGAAACCACGACAAAGTAGCCGGCATCAATGGCCTGCTGAACTAAAGAAAGGTGACCCTGGTGAAGTGCACCCATGGTCGGAACCAGAGCAATCTTTTTACCCTCACGAAGCGCAAGGGCTTGCTGGATTTGGGCCAGTGACTGAGCTAGCTCCATTAGTAAAGATCCTCCGGATCGATTTCCTTGACCGGACCGTAAAGGGCGGTCTCAACCGCACTTCGAACCACCGGTGCGATAAGTCTGGCAGCATCTTGAACTCCGGCAGCTAGCAAAATGCCAACCGCCTGCTTGACCACCAGTGAGGAAAACCCACTCGCAACATCAAAAGCCTCTGAGTAGGCAGCCCGCTGTTCTTCCAAAATCACCGCGGGCTCTGCTCCAAGCTCAATCGCCAGCGCCTGCGCTATTGGCAAAAGTTGCTCTGGAGCGCTGACGGCCACCGTGGTGTTTTTCAAAACAGTAAGGTCCATCGAGGTTCCGGTGAAGTGCATCACGGGATGCAGTGCTACCGGGATTGCGCCCAGCCGCGCGGCCGCAGAGAGAACCTCGTAGCCGTGGTGGGGTGAAAGCTGAACGATTATTTTTCTGGGTCCAAATACCCCCAGGTCAGAAAGCCCCTCACAGGTAATCTCGATGTCTTTAAACGGCACCGCCAGGATTACCAGATCGGCGTCCTCGGCAACCGCAGCCATGGGTGCAATTGGGACATCTGGAATTAGATTCTCAACCCGCTCGATCCCCTCTGGAGACTCCACAAATACGCCAATTAGTTCGTGCCCAGCCGCAGCCCAAGCCTTTGCTAGCACTACGCCCGCTGGCTCATCACCGATCACTCCGATTTTCATGCCGGCTCCTCGCCATCGCCATTTTTAGGTGCCTTGCAATTAGATTGCCCTAGCAACCCACCAGCCAGCATCAGGGCAGAGCCTAAAACACCAAAACCCGTTGGTCCCAAAAGTGCTCCGGGTGCAACCGAAAACGCCAAAAGCCAAAACCCCGCTCCAAGGTGCCAACCCAAAAACAAACTTCCGGCCAGTGCGGTGGCGCGAGAAAGCACCATGACCCGAAACGCATAAAACGGGTTTGGTCTTGCCGGCCTTGGCCCCTGACTAAAACTTTCAGCGGCTTTGCGGTATCGATAGATGGGCCAAGAGGCCAGATAAACCCCCATCCCTGTCAGTGGCAGCGTTACCAAAAGAGAATTTGGGCTGAGTGGAAATGCCAGCCCGTTGCCTGCCAAAAGCTGAATCGCACTGACACTCAGCACCAGGCCGACCGCAAAAAAACCAAGCAAATTCGGCCAGCCAATTACCTTCACCTCGCTACCACCACGGTTTCGTCAAGTTCTGCAACCAAGCCTGAGATCTTTCCCCGCCCCGGCAAAACCGCATCAGGGTCAATCTCCAGCCAGGGCACTAAAACAAAGCTTCGCTCAAAGGCTCTGGGGTGGGGAACAATCAGATCCTTAGTTTCAATCAACTCGTTGTTGTAGGTGATGATGTCGATGTCCAAGGTTCTTGGTGCCCAGCGGGCAAGACGAATCCGCCCAAATTGATTTTCAATCTCATGGGTTGCAGCGAGCAGCTTTTTTGGCTTTAGCGAGGTGAGCACCTGCACCGCAGCATTTAGGTAACTGGGCTGTTCGGTATCGGGTCCCTCGAGAGTCAGCGCAACGGTTTCATAAAACGAGGATCGTTTCACAACCTTGATGCCCGAAATGTCGTTCAGTGCGTCAATTGCCGCCTCCAGGGTTGCCCGCTTATCACCCAGATTCCCCCCCAGTGCCAAGATCACCCGGTTCTTCACTGGTCATCTCCCAGAGCCGTGACGATGACGTCGCTAAAGCTCTGCGTCAGGGGAGCGCTTGGCTTATGGACGCTGAGCTCACAGCTTTTAATGCTGTCGGAGATGCTCATCACCGCAGCGCGCAATCTGGAACTCAAGGTTTCTAGGAGATCATTTCGCTCAGCGTTGAAGCTTGCCTCGATCAGGTTCGCCACATCGGCATAGGAAACCGTCTCCGAAAGCTGATCGACACCGCTGGCCACAACCTCAATTCTGCAGTCAACAAAAAACACTTGCCCGTAGTTTTTCTCGTGCTCCAAAACCCCGTGGTAACCAAAGAGTTCGAGTCCTAAAAGTTCAATGCGGAATCTCAATGTGCACTCTCCGACTCTTTGAGTGCGGCGACAACCTTGATTGCGTCATTGGTTGCCTCGACGTTGTGGACCCGGATGCCCCAGAGCTTTCGCTGCAATAGCAAAGCGGTCAAAACCGCGGTGGCAACATCTCGCCTCGGATTAGAAACCGAAGCCGGATCGCTGGCGTTTAGCACGCTTGCCAAAAACCGCTTCCGTGATGCCCCAACCAAAACCGGTAAGCCAAGCTGCTCGAGCTCGTCAAGCCTTGCCACCAAATCCCAGTTCTGCTTCATGTCCTTGGCAAAACCCAGACCGGGATCGACAATGATTCGATCCCTGCTGATTCCTGCGGCGACCGCCATCGAGACCTGCTCGGCCAGCTCGGCAACAACCTCGCGGGCAACATCCGAGTAGGTCACAAGGCCGTCCATGACATCGGAGTGACCACGCCAGTGACCCAGGACATACTTGCAATCAAGGTCCTTGATCGCGCCAAACATCTGCGGATCTGCAAGACCACCAGAAACATCATTCACGATATTCGCACCGGCTTGAACAGCCGCTCTTGCGGTCTTTGAGTTCATGGTGTCGATTGAAATCTCAACATCCAGCTCGGCACGAATGGCTGCAATAACTGGCAGCACCCGATCCTGCTCTTGCGAAAGCGAAACTCGCACTGCACCAGGTCTTGTTGACTCCCCGCCAATGTCCAAAATCTCAGCGCCCTGCTCAACCAGAAGCCGAGCCTGAGCCATGGCATCCGATAGCTCTAGGAACTGCCCACCATCGCTAAAGGAATCCGGGGTGATGTTTAGAACACCCATCAGCTTTGGCTTGGACCAGTCCTTCATGACTACCTGTTTATCAAAGCCATCGCCTCTTGGCGATAGACCGGGTCAATAAATACACCCCTGGAGGCGATGGTTACCGTGTTCACCTCTGGCTGCCGAGCTCCCCGGGATGCCACGCACTGGTGTCTAGCCTCAATAACAACCAGCACTCCCTTGGGGTCTAGACCTTCAACCAGCGCATCAGCAACCTCGGTGGTTAGTCGCTCCTGCAGTTGTGGCCTCGAGGCAATAATTTCCAACACTTTGGCCAATCTGCCAAGGCCGGCAAGCTTCTGGTTGGGAACGTAGGCGATATGTGCCATGCCACTAAAGGGCAACAGGTGGTGCTCACAAATTGACACCAGCTCGATGTCCTTGAGTATCACGGTCTCAGCGTTCTCGGCTGGAAATGTCTCGCCAATCGCGGTCAGCGGATCAACACCCACGCCCTTGAAGAAAGCCGCATAGGCCTCGGCAACCTTTTCGGGCGTGCTCAAAAGTTCTGGTCGGCTTGGATCCTCACCGATGGCCGAGAGGATCTCTACCACCGCTTTGCGGATCCGATCAGCCTGCATTTTCTTCCGGCTTTTCAGCTTCCAATTCGGCCTTTGGCTCAGGCAAGACCTCAAGCTCCTTGACCTTGCGCATCGGAACAGCGATTGGACCCTTGGTCCCAACTGGTCGCTTCGAGGAGGAACGCCAGGTACCGCGAGCTGGAACCTTCTTTACGGTCTTGAAGATCTTCGCGATCTCATCCTGGTTCAAAGTCTCCTGCTCCAATAGCGCCTTGGCTAGCTTGTCTAGGACCGCTCGGTTTGTGGTGATGGCCTTGTGAGCCTCGTCCAGCGCAGTCTCCAGAATTGCCCTGACCTCGCTGTCCACAATCTGTGCCATCTCATTTGAGTACTCGGAGTGGGTGGCAAGCTCGCGACCTAAGAACGGTGCGTTTGATCCAGAGCCAAGTGAGATAGCTCCGATCTTCGCGCTCATGCCGTACTTGGTGACCATGGTTCTAGCAATGCTGGTTGCCTTCTCAAAGTCGTTTGAGGCACCGGTGGTTGGGTCTTTGAAGACAATCTCCTCGGCAATCCGGCCACCCATTGCGTAGGCAATCTGGTCCAAAAGCTGGTTGCGAGTTATCGAGTAGCGATCTTCCATCGGCATGACCATGGTGTAGCCAAGGGCTCGACCTCTAGGCAGAATGGTGATCTTGGTGACCGGGTCGGAATAGTTCATCGCGCCCGCGACCAGTGCGTGACCAGCCTCGTGATAGGCGGTGATTACGCGTTCCTTGTCCTTCATCACCGCGGACTTCTTCTGCGGTCCACCAATCACGCGGTCAATGGCCTCATCAATGATCTCGTCTGTTATCTCCGAGCGGTTCAACCTCGCAGCTAAAAGCGCCGACTCATTCAAAACATTTGCCAGATCAGCACCGGTGAACCCAGGGGTTCTTCGGGCAACCAAAACTAGGTCAATCTCCTCAGAGATCGGCTTGTTCTTGGCGTGAACCTTGAGAATCTGTTCCCGGCCCTTTAGATCCGGCGCATTCACGCCAACCTGACGGTCGAAACGACCCGGGCG
>JAGYIH010000045.1 GCA_018402615.1 Aquiluna sp. | reverse complement strand
TCTGTTGATGGTTCCCCTTAGTGCCCATGCGCTTTTCGCCAGACCTCTTGTTATCAGCCCAAACTCCCTTTTGGCAGTTGAGGTATTACATAGATCAGCTGGAGCCGGTGTTTTGTGGTGCGATGGCCGAAGAAGCACGGAGCTTCCGGCAGGTGCGAGGGTTGAAGTTAGAAAGTCGGAAAAGTCAGTTCGCCTAGCAAGATTACGTCAGGGACCATTTACCGACCGTTTGGTTAAGAAGTTTTCGCTCCCCGTCGAAGGTTGGCGCGGGCCCGATTCCAAAAAGGATTAATTCTTGATAGAGCAAATCCGCATTCGCGATCTTGGCGTGATAAGTGACGCGCAACTTGATCTGGGTCCAGGACTTACGGTCCTAACGGGTGAAACCGGCGCGGGTAAAACCATGGTGCTAAATGCCCTGAATCTGCTGCTTGGCTCAAGAAGTGACTCGAGCTCGATTCGGAAAGGGCAAGATCAGGCTTTTGTCGAAGGACGTTGGCTTCTTCCAAAGGATGCACTGGATCGAATCACCTCCTCGGGCATTGAGGTCGAGGATCAGGAGTTGATTCTCTCTCGTTCGGTTTCTTCCGAGGGACGCTCCAAGGCCGTGGTGTCCGGAAGGTCGGTTCCGGTCGGAATTCTCTCCGAGATCGGGGAGCACCTTGTTGTGGTTCACGGTCAGTCTGATCAAATAAGACTCAAATCAGCTGCCGCCCAGCGCGAAGCGCTTGATCAGTTCGCAGGCTCTGACCTTGAAATCCTTGCAACGCAATACGCGGAGGTCTTTGCCTCCTGGAAGCAGGTGGCCGGTTCTCTAGAGCAGCTGAGAACCGAGTCAGCTTCTAGAGCCCGCGAGGCCGATGCCATCAGGGCAGCCGTTGAGGAGCTAACCAAGCTTGATCCAAAACCTGGCGAGGATACAGAACTTGCCGAGCAGGCCACGAAGCTAACCCACCTGGAAGAGCTTCGAATTGCCGCAGCTAACGCTCACGAAGAGCTAAGCAGTGAGTCTTTTGACGAGGGTAGAGACGCCATCACCTTGATCGGCAAAGCAAGGCGTGCACTCGAGCAGGTTAGCGATCACGATCCGGAGCTTGCCAAGTATGCCCTAGAGCTAAAAGAAATTGGTTTTTCTCTAAACGAGACAGCCGCCAGCATTTCTGGATACATCGCATCCCTTGACAGCGATGGAGCCAAAGAGCTTGACGCGATTCAGCTTCGTAGGGCAGAACTAACTGCAGCGATGCGAAAGTATGGACCGAGCCTCGATGAGGTCATAACGTACCTGGATACTTCTGGCGCAAGGTTACTGGAGCTCGACTCATCGGACGAGGCAATCGAGAAACTTACCTCGGAAGAGCGTGAGCTGGCTAAGAAATCGAATGAGCTGGCCGAAAGTATGAGCGCAATTAGATCTAAGGCCGCATCGGAACTTTCGGCCGCAGTCACCTCAGAGCTTGCAGCTTTGGCCATGAATGGAGCGAGCCTCGAGGTTCAAGTTGCCAGATTGCCCGAGCTGGCCTCCTTCGGTTTTGATCAGGTTTCACTTTTGCTAAGTGCGTATCCGGGTGCGGAGCCTCGGCCAATCGGTAAGGGTGCATCGGGAGGAGAGCTTTCTCGAATCATGCTGGCAATCGAGGTGGTTCTTGCCAAGAGCGAATTGGCACCGACATTTATCTTCGACGAGGTAGACGCGGGCGTTGGCGGAGCAGCAGCCACCGAGGTTGGAAGAAGGCTCGCTATGCTGGCCAAAAACGCCCAGGTTATTGTGGTGACCCATTTGCCCCAGGTGGCTGCCTTTGCGAGTAGGCACCTTCGGGTCCTAAAGTCATCAACTGCCGAATACACGGCAACCGACGTAGTTGCGCTTGAGGGTGAGCAAATTGTTGAGGAGTTGGCTCGAATGCTGTCGGGACTGAGCGAATCCGAGAGCGGAAAATCCCACGCCAAAGAGCTGCTGGATCTGGCCCAATCGGCTCTGGCCAAGTAATTTTTTCGTGTCGCAAGGGGAGCATTAAGTCCTTGGGCAATTCAACTAGTAAGCTGGGATTCCATGGTAGATACCTTGGATCCGGGCAGAACTAGACACATCTTCGTCTCCGGAGGGGTCGCCTCTTCACTTGGAAAAGGCCTAACTGCCGCAAGTCTTGGAAACCTTCTTAGAGCTCGTGGCCTATCTGTGGTCATGCAAAAACTCGACCCTTACCTAAACGTTGACCCCGGAACGATGAACCCGTTCCAGCACGGTGAAGTATTTGTCACAGAAGACGGCACGAAACGATCTGATGTGGTCACTACGAGCGCACCTGGATATCAACCTATCCAGGCGGCAAACGTCACAACGGGGCAGGTTTACTCTTCCATGTTGCCAAAGAGCGCCGAGGCGAACCTCGGAGATACCGTTCAGGTAATCCGCACATCACCGACGAGAGTAAGCGCCGCATGGGGACTGCAGGCCAACGAGGATCCAGTTCCGGATGTGATCATTACAGAAGTGGTGGTGGAACAGTTGGGGACGTCGAGTCTCAGCCATTTCTTGAAGCGTGAACAAATGCGTCGACATCAGTCGTGACATAATGTATTTTTTGTTCGTTTCTCTGGTTCCATACCTCGGGCCCCTTCGGGCGAGCTAAAAACCAACCAACTCCAGCACTCGGTAGCGTGCTGCGCTCCATCGGTATTCAGCCGGACGCAATCGTTTGCCGCTCCGACCGCGAGCTTCCTGGTCGATCTGAAAAAGATTGCGCTGATGTGACGTAGATCTCAAGCCGTTGTAAGCCTGGCTGATGCCCAGTATTTACGAGATACCGACCGTCTTAGCCGGATGACGGGACTCGACTCCCTACATAATCAAAGCTCTGAACCTAAAAGCTGAAGATCGACTGGAGCAGGTGGTCGAGCGTTCTAACTGACGATCCACGGGCAAAGCACAGGAAGTCACGGTGCACTGGTTGGAAAAATACATCGACTTACCAGACGCTTTACGCGCGCAGATTACACGGAGGCCCTGCGCGCCAGTGGCTTCTTTTGGGGCCAAAGTGACGGCTACCAGCGGGTTGCAGTCCGACTCTTGCCCGCGCTGAGACGAGGAGTTGCAGCGGCGATGCTCTCCGATGTAGACGGAATCTATTCACGGTGGTTTCGGAGTTCGTGGCATTGAAGGAAAACTCGGAGCCTTGAAATTTGCCAGAGGCAAAGAGATTCCAGCACTGGGTCTGTGTCTTGGACTTCAGTGCATGGTAATTGAGTACTCCAGAAACATGGTGGTCTCAGAGGGCATCATCAGCCGAATTTGATCAGAGGCCAAGCATCCGTGATTACGGCAGCGAGCAAATTGTCTTCCTGGCTGCCGGTGAAATGGGTGGGACCATGCGGCATTGTTCCATTTGAGGTAAGCTTTCAAAGAGGTTCGATTCATAGCTGGTTTATGGAACCGATACCGTCGTCGAGCATTTCGCCACCTTATGAAATGAAGCAACTCCTCTCGAGCAAGCTTGGAAAGGTGGCCTGGTGTTCTCCGGAACCTCACGGATGGATCTTTGGTCGAGTTTCTAGAACTTCCAAGGGACGTTCACCCTACTACGTTTCGCTCAGGCGCACCCCGAGGTTTAAAGTGCATCCGACTAAAGGTCATCCGCTATTTATCGGCCTGAATTAAGACGAGCCTAAAGCGTGCAAAGATGCCCAGCCGCCTGTTTAGTAAAGGATGCCTAACGATAACCGGTCCCGGTATCCCCGCAATTTCTAGCGGGTAATTCCGCAAGGAGTATGGTTTTGGTTGGTTTAAACCGCCTTTGGTTTTAGCGAGAGCTAACCCGAGTATCTCACACCGGGCGGTTGCGGCGCAGCCATCGGCGGTAGATGAGCTGCTGCTTTTGAAGCAGTACCGCAGGCCAGTGGGTAGTTTTGATGGAGTTTCCGGCAGGGTTGTTTGGATGTTCGGTGAGTCAAAACGGCTGCGCTGGCGCGAGCTTGCGGAAGAGGAGAGCGAACCTTCAGGCAGAGTGATTGGGAAGAGCTGATTAGCTTTCACGCAACCCCAAGTGGCAACAGCGAAACAATTACGGTGTTCGTTGCCAAGGGCTTCGGACGCAGCTCGACAATCCGCCTCG
Source organism: Aquiluna sp. (assembly GCA_018402615.1). The sequence continues at coordinate 2,283 of JAGYIH010000045.1, read as the reverse complement.
GGAGAAGAAAAAATCTTCTTAAAGAGCTGGGTGCCGATTAGGCAGGCTCTTGAAAGTGCTGTTTCAAATTAAAGTCGTTAACCGCGGTGGTTGGCATCATAGCCTACGCCCTAAAAACGGGTATCTTGAGCAAATGAAGTCGCTAGCTCAACTGGTGGAGAATACCTTCGTCACTGAGCATCGAGGCGTGGCTACTTCAAAAAACCACGTGACCTTACGCGAGGGTCTAAATGCCTACCTGCAGTTTCTTGAAACAGAAAGTCTGAACCTTTGGCTCTCAAAGCACAGTTTGAATACCTGAAAATCAATTTAACGAATCGGATCCCTTACTTCCAACTCAGTTGCCAGGGATGCTGGCGGAGTGCGGACCGCTAAGTTTTGGCTCTTCGAATCGATCACCGAGGGGATCGACGCCCCGGCATATCAAAACCTTACTTCCAGCGCCTGCCGAAGGCAATCAGTACGAAATCATCGAAGCCTCGGGGCCTGATCCCGAAACCGAGGACGCTACCGCACTTGACATGGCAAGGGTTAGAAACCGGGCAATTTTGGAACTGCTTTATGCAACGGGAGCCAGAATCAGCGAGCTTACGGCGTTGAATCTTGATGACTTACTGGACCCAACCATGATCCGACTTTTTGGAAAAGGATCCAAAGAACGAGTGGTTCCGGTTGGTAGTTTTGCGCAGCGCGCAATCAGCACCTATCTGGTTCGCTCAAGACCTGCGCTGATTGGTAAGGGGCGAGGAACCCCGGCGCTGTTTTTGAACCAGCGCGGCACCAGGCTATCCAGGCAGTCGGCTTGGCAGATCATAAGTGATGCGGCAGATCAGGCCAAGATCACGGGAGAGATATCACCTCACACCCTGAGGCATTCTTTTGCTACCCACCTTCTCGAGGGCGGGGCGGATGTTCGTGTGGTGCAGGAGTTGCTGGGCCACTCCTCGGTAGCCACCACCCAGATTTATACCCTGGTCACAGTTGAAGCCCTGCGTGAGGTTTATGCCACAAGCCATCCAAGGGCCCGCAAATAGAGGTCTTGACTTGGGCGGGTAGGCTATTAGCTCGGGAGGATTCATGGCACAGCGACCAGTAAAACGGCCAAAGTTTGAAATCCCCGCCCCTTTGTCTTCTCACGGTCCGGCTCGGATCATTGCGATGTGTAACCAAAAGGGTGGGGTGGGTAAAACCACCACAGCCATCAACCTAGCCTCGGCCCTTGCCGGCTACGGTCGCAAGGTCTTAGTTGTCGACTTCGACCCGCAGGGAGCACTTTCCGCAGGACTTGGAGTGGTGGCCCACGATATCAAGACCATTTACGACCTGATGGTTGAAAAAGACCTAAAAGTGCAAGATGTCATAGTTTCTTCGAGTGTAAAAAATCTTGACGTGATACCGGCAAACATCGACCTTTCGGCAGCTGAGGTGCAGCTGGTCAACGAGGTGGCGAGGGAGCAGATCCTCGCAAGAATTCTCAAGCCGGTGGTTGATAACTACGATGTAGTGATTATTGACTGCCAGCCATCACTTGGCCTGCTAACGGTAAACGCTTTGACCGCTGCCCACGGAGTTCTAATTCCCCTGAACTGTGAGTTCTTTGCGCTTCGCGGTGTTGCGCTCTTGATTGAAACCATCGACAAGGTTCGTGACCGTCTAAACCCGGCAATCAAGCTCGATGGAATTTTGGCAACCATGTATGACCCGAGAACCTTGCACGCTAGAGAAGTGGTGGAAAGACTCTACGAAGCCTTTGGGGATCAGGTCTTTGACACCATCGTGAATAGAACCGTGAAGTTCCCAGACGCCACAATCGCAGCCTTACCAATTACCGAATTTGCCCCAACATCGGATGCGGCCGAGTACTACCGGACCGTCGCGAGAGAGCTAGTAGCCCGTGGCAGCGCCCCATAGCCCCGAGGTGCTCGAGCCTCCAAAGGACACCGGCTTCGCCCTGACGCTGAGCAACTTCGAGGGCCCTTTTGACTTACTGCTTTCGCTTATTTCTAAGCACGAGCTGGATATCACCGAAATTTCGCTGTCTCGCGTGACCGATGAATTTATTCAGTATGTAAAGCAATTAGACGAGCACGAGGAAATGGAACAGGCCAGCGAGTTTTTGGTCATAGCCGCAACCCTGCTTGACTTGAAAATTGTGAGCCTGCTTCCAAGAGGTGAGCTCGTGGACGCCGAAGATGTTGCGCTCCTGGAAGCTAGAGATCTGCTGTTTGCAAGGCTCTTGCAGTACAAGGCCTTCAAGGAAGTATCCGGCTGGTTTGCATCTCG
>JAGYIH010000044.1 GCA_018402615.1 Aquiluna sp. | reverse complement strand
TTCTGAGACCACGGTTGTGGCGATGTTTTCCTCGCCATCGTTACCGACAACTGTCACGGTTGCGGAGACTGGGGCTTTTGAGTATCCATAGAGACACCTGGCAACCTCGCTTCGCATAATCAGGTCATAAGTCCCAACAAACAGATCCGACCCGTTGGAGAGGTAGTGCATCCCAGCCACTGAGTAGTTTAGGAAGCCATCTTCAAACTGCGGTGGCTCTCCTCCGTAGGTCGTTGCGTTGGTGGTGACAAGACCTGCAACGCCATAATCCTCATAACACTTAGTCAGCCCCGATACCCCAACGGTTGAGATTCGCCACGAGGTGTTCTCTCCACTGGCCTTGTCTCCCGCAAGCTCCCTAAAGCCTTGAATTATGTCTCTGGCGTTTGGGAAAAACGCTTTGGTTACCATGCCGGTGTCTGCAAGAAAAGGCATCTTTGCTTTGAGCTCAGCACTTGGTTGATAAACAATGCCAAATTCAGCCACCTGTACTGGCTCCGCATCAATTGTCATCGTCGTGACGCCTGCAGCTGTTTGAACGTCCAATACAGGATCCTTGAGTCTTCCGTTCATGAAAGAGGCAAACTTGGTCCCGGAGCGAATCGTGAGGCCGTATTTAACGCCTTCGGGAGAGTCAGCTCGCTGACCGCAGAGTCCTTCGACCTGCCACACACAACCTGTCATTGGTACGAAATTGGTCCCAAGTCCTGCCGTCCCGGTTGCGGATTCGGCTGGATCCAGAGGCGTGCTGACAAGAGAGGAGTACTTCGAGTCCGCGTCTTCGGTATAGGGGATGATTTGTGCACTGAAATCGTTGATTACGTAGTTAGGCCCAGAAAACGGATAGTAAATAAAAGTTGCCTGAACCACCGCAGCTACCTTCAAGCCCTCATAGCCAGACCCAGCAGCCCCTTCCCAAAGCGAAATGTGGCCACCAGCGGGGATACCTCTAGACGGAACCGCGGGAGTCTTTGTTTCGTCTACGGTTCTAATGAATCCTGCTGACAGTGGATCCATGTCGCTTCCGTAAATCCGTACGTCCTCGATGCAGAAATCGCTGCCCGGCACATCGGAGCATGCTGGCATCACGACATCAAAGATAAGTGAGTAGTAAGGGGAGCTCGCGCCCCTCGGGATTTCACCGTAAGTGTTGGTCAGGTAGCTTTCGGAACAGGCATCGCTGGGAAACTCGTAGCAGGTGTGTCGACCACTACCTTGATCGGCACCTCGGATTAGCAAGCCAACATTGGATGGGCGCCCGATGTCATAGGACTCTTGGATGTGGACGTATCGAGAGGTTGAGTCCTCATAGATTGCAGTGCCAGGATCAAACGACCAGGGCTCTGCCGCAACCGGCTGAACCGTGACGCTCATTACCGCGGATAAAATTGCCACCAACAGCTTGCGCATTCGAAACCCCCACCCCGTTCGGACAACCGAATTCTAGGGCGAAATGTATATTGACCTTCACGAAATTTTCAAATCTGTTTTAGGTTTGACCAGTCATTGACCGATGCATGGAAATTAGGGGCTGAATCGTGGAGCGAGTCGCAAGGGATCACTACGACCTGATTCTTGGCACCCTGCACGCTCTGTCCGATGCTGATAACGCAGACAGTTTTTGTCGATCCATGGCGCTGAATGTCTTGCAAGATTTCGGAGTGATAGCCACCTATGTTGCAAGACTAGATTCAGACAACCGAATCTCGATGATTGGCTCCTTCGGTTACTCACAGCAGAGGGTGGCAAATACCGGCAGGCCATCAATTTGGGAAAACATGTCGATAACTGAGACCATACGCTCTGGGAAGGTCATGGTTTACTCCACCTGGGACGAATACATCACCAAGTACCCAGATAAGGGGCACTTGGCATCTCCCGGCCAATCCTTTGTCTGCTTGCCTCTCAAATACCGAGGAGCAAGAGCAGGTGGTTTTGGCATTACGTTTTCAAAGCCTTTGGATCAACTTGGGATCGATTCAAGAATCTGGGAGGTCTTTGCCTCCGCCGGTGAGGTCTTTTTATCAAAGAGCTGGTCCGACGAATTAGCCAGGAACCCAGTCCCGGTCAGTGATTATGGTGAGGATGCCCAGTTTGCCGTTGGGTCTCTGAGTGAGCGCGAGCGAGAAGTGCTCAAGTTGATTGCTCTTGGGCATACCAACCAGCGAATCGCTAGAGAACTGCGCTTTTCTGAGAGCACCATAAAGCAAGACACGATTCGAATCTTCAAAATCCTCGGAGTTAAGTCCAGAGAAGAGGCGTCTCTGGCCTGGTCCACTCTCCAAAACACTTAGCGAACAGGGTAAAGAAAACGCCCCCGGTTTCCCGAGGGCGTTTCCTATTGACCTGCTATTAGTCTCTTTGGTTCTTCATTGTTACAAGAACTCGGTTCACATAACTGGCAGCCTTGGTTGGCTTGGTCTGGAACCAGTAGGACAAAGTTGGGTCCTGCTTCTTGGCGTATTCGCAAGCTGCCTTGGCGCGCTTGCGGGCATCAATCATCTGAGCCCTTGTGGCACCCTCTTTGTAGGTGCCGGTGCAGATGAACTTGTTTGCTTCCAAGAAGCCGTTGAAGTAGCGCTTCACCTGCGCTTGCTGAGCACTGCTTAGCGCAGTCATGCTGCTGCCTGACTGCATCAAGAAGTTCTGAACTGGCTTCTCAGGTGCTTTAGGGCATCCGTAGGCGTCAGTCACGGTGAACTTCTCCTTAGTCGAAGGATCAGTGCATGTCAGGGTTCGCTTCTTAGCAAAGGTGACCGCTCCAGCCTTCTTACCAATTTGAATCTTTGGCTTGGAGAACTCAAATCCGGTTACATCAATGATGATGTCGCCGAATAGGTAGGAGATCTTGGAGGCGAATACTGCTGGTCCTCCGGTCTCCTCAGTGACCTGAACGGTAAGAGCAGTTACGGCACGACGTGGGTCAGTCAAGCCCCAAAGCAGAAGTGCATCGTTGGCTGGAATCACAGCCTTGTAGAAGCCCTTGTTGGTTGTCACGCCGTCTGGCTCAAAGTGGGGAGCGGAGGCTTGCCAGGTTAGGGTCTCGGTTTCTTCGCTCCATACCGGGGTACTGACTCCACAAGAGACACCGTTGGAGGCGACTGCCATGCGTCCCGAAAGACCATCAACACCCATTCCCATGTTGTCATTTTCAACAAGGACAAAGCCTTGAATTGTGTTCACAACCGCAGTGGCCACACCGGTTTCACCGGTGCACTGAGAAAGGTTGGAAATCTGGGGAACTGGAACTGGAGTGCCCGAGATTACAAGAGTGCTAGGTAGCTCTTCCTCAACATTGCCTGGAGTTGCCTGCAATAGGAGGTTGTTTGCGATACCGATGGAGACACCGGTCTGAATCTCTCCAGTGCGCACCTTCACAGTCACCTTGTCATCGAGGCTCATGTTCGCGGTGCGACCCGAACCGTCAGCTAGAACAGCAATGGCAGTTGCGTTAGTTGGTGAAGCCTTGACTGGGTAGACAGTGAAGAAGAGGTGGTTGGTGAACGCGTTTGCGGTCTTCAGGTCAATCGATAGACCATCGAAACCATACTGGTTAAGGCCGTAAACCTCCCACTTGGGGTGCGACCAGCGACCAGCAATAGCCCTACCGGCCATAGTTTCGGTCACTCCGGTACCGACCTGAGATGGTGTTCCAACAGAAACACCCCAGACATCAACCTGCTCGTCATTTGTGAACTCACCATCGCCATTGATGTCAACGAAAAGACTCAGCTGAGTTGATCCAAGGTCCTCGGCGGAAGTTGCAAGGGTTGCCGCAACTGTGGAAACGTCTGAAGCCTCAGCGGTAAGAGTTCCAAGACCCTGGCTTCGGAAAATTGCCTGTAGGCCTGCATAGAGCTCAGGGAGCGCAGCGGTGAAGGTTGCGGTCTCTCCTGGGTTGATGGTTGCAGGTCCTGTGATTGTGGAGACTGCTGCCTCCTCCTCAGGAAGAGCCTCTGGCCCTGTGCCAGAGTCATACCACTGAAGTTCAAGTTCGGACTTTGTGCCTAGTGGACGGATCGAGACCGACTCGATACAAAAATCGACGCGGAAATCATCACAAACCGGCCATGTTGTCTTCGGCACAGCTAGGTCCGCAGCGGCAGGCATTGCCGGAACCAAAACTACTGAGGCCAGTGCGGCGGTAGCTATTCCAGCTCCCAGCCTGCGCAAAATGTTTTTCATGCATCCCCCTATTGTGTGTACATGCAAATACTTGTTTACACCGAGCAGCCAAATAATTCAAGCCCAATTGACCTGGGCTTGACCGGTTGCCCTAGAAAGTGGTGCGCAATAGAGTGGTAAGTGGTCTGTGGGATGGGGGAACCATGAAAATAAGGAAGATAGCCGCGACGCTCTCGGCACTTGCAGTGACCTTGACATTCGCTGTGCCGGCAGGAGCAACTCCAGCCTGGTCGCCCGATGTCCAGGCCATCGAGGCTTCTGGTTTCGCACCCGACTACACGCAAGGTAATGACCTTCTATTTGTAGCTGAGGAGGGTGGTGACGGCGGCACGATAGTCATCTCAGAAATCGGAAATGGCGAAACTCGATCTGATCGAGAAATTTGTGCAGAGCTGGGGGAAGATCTCAACTGCGGTCGGGACGAGAATGTAAATGTCGGAGGACAAGCCGTGCTGCCAATCTGCGGTGAGATAGTTGAGAATTGTATTGAATCCCTGGCGGTTGCAGGCGTGGACCAAAGTTTTGTAAACGCCACCTACAAAGGCACGACTGCTGGAATGCGATTCACTGGCCGTCCAGATCTCGGCGTGCCAAGTGGAACAACTCCAGCAATTTTTGAATCAGAAATTCAAAATAGTGAGACCGGAGAGTACACGGTCGAAGCCAAGCTCAGTTTCTGGCTCACACGCACAGAAACCGAACCCCAGCCTTCTTTTTCAGCGGAGGGCTTGTCTCTCAGGCTCTATCCAACAAAGCCCGTTTCAAGACCAGGAACTGAGCCTGCCGTTGCGGAAATCCAGGAGTTGACGGCTGACGGAAAAGCCAATTCAATTGGCGCTTCTAATGTTCAGGGCTGCGTCTACCAGGACACGAATCTTTGTGGGGTTGAGCTCGAGTTCGCGCCGAGCACCTCGTTCAGAGTCTCGATGATTTTGACAAACAACTTGACTGGCTGGTTCCGAGGTCGAATACAGGATCCGACTATCAGCATTGAGGAGCTGGATTCCAACTACTCGAGAGTCTCTATCCAAGGCTCGCCAGTTGAGGTTCCCAGGTTCTTGGCCACTCACTCACTTTCAAAAGGGGACCCTGACATTGTTGGACCACCCAATGAGAACGCTCACGGAGGACCCTTTACTCTTTTCTCCGCAGCTAGCGAGAGGGCCATGGAAATTGTCAACGGCATGCGAGATCGGGTTGGAGACAAGGCTGCCGGTGTTTCCACGGTTTGGTCTATGAATTCCATTAGTGGACGACAGGCAGCTGGCAATAGTCCTGAGGGTCAGCGCTGCCTGGAGGGCAAATCCCAAGTTTTGGGCATCGTCACAACTAATGCGATGACCTACACCGGCGCCATTCCCGATTTTGATTCAGGATTTCTGTCCTATCGAGTCGCGGGGCTTCACCACGAGCCCGATGGACAGACGCTGAACCTTGGTACCTACGACCTTGTGATGAGGAGCGAAACGGCTAGATGTCTTTACGGCTTCAGTAAGGCTCCAATATCCGCGAATGTCTCAGTGATCGGAGAGATGGGCAACGAGACAATAGCGACCACGGTCGTTTCTGAACGCGATGGCTGGCTGAAACTCGCAGCCTATGGCTTCACATTCTCCGAAAAGGAGATTCAGGTTCAGATTAAGCAGTCTCAAATTAGGACTCTAAGCAAGCACGTTGGCCGCACAACCGCTCTCACAAATCAGCAAAAGGCCCAGATCAGAGCAACCTTGGCAAAAGGCGATGGCAATACCAAGTTCATCTGCACTGGCATCCGTTACTTCGACCAGCCTCTTAGTGAAAACATCCTGGTTAGAAAACGAGCCAAGCTCGCTTGCGACTATGCAAAGTCATTGCGTCCAGATTTGAGCTATTGGTATCAAACCAAGACCACCCAGGCCAGAAGCTACAACGGTCGAGTGCTGGTCGTTAGCAAGTGAGCGGATTCAAACGCACCTACTTCGCCGGGAAGCGGGTGCGAATAGCCTTTATCGCCTCTGCTCTCGCGCTAGCCGTTTTTTTCCCAGCACTATCGTTTCTGGCGGATGCCTACTCTCCAAGTGGAGTAAAGGTCGTTGAGACTGGGCTGTTTGGAGAGTCGAGCACTGACTTTGGCCAGGATTCAGTAGCCGTCTACGTTCAAATGCTCTCATTTGATCCCGAGACTGAGCGGGCTGAGATGGCCTACTATCCATGGCCAACCGATGACATCGCAAAGCAGTTTTCCTCGTCGGTGCTTACAAATCAAGACATCAGGTTCTTTGTTGATTCTCAAAACACCGGCCTGAATGAATTCACGGCCGGTGATCAAATTGGCGGAGTTTTGGCAACGGTGGATGTATTGAGTACCGACTATCCAGATCGCGCTCAGGATGCACTGTATCCCTTTGATTTTTATGTGATGGACAGTTTCGCCAGGGTTGAGACTCGACTAAGCGAGGATCAGCCCTACGGCCCGGTTCAAACCTTTGACTATTTCTACACTTCGCCGGTTCCGGGCTTTGATGTCACCTATGAGCGACTTGGCGCCTTTGACATTGGTTACGCATCCGATGTTGATGCCAGAAATCTAGAGGTAATCGACTTCGAGCGCTTTGAGGGCAAGATCTCCTTTTATGCATTCATTGAGCGCTCATTTGCAGTCAAAGCAATTGCAGTATTCATTTACGGTTTTATCTTGATTGCCACTCTTGCTCTGCTTTGGGTTGCGAGCCAAATGACTCTAGGCAAGCGGCCAGCCAGCATGGAGGCATTGATTTGGGCGGCCGCTTCGATGCTGGGAATTCTTGAACTCCGAGCTTTGGCACCGGGAGACCCCAGAATCGGTGTTTATGCAGACTTGGTGATCTTCTTCCCGTCATTGATTCTCTCGCTGGCTTCGGTGGCAGTAATCACCTATCT
>JAGYIH010000043.1 GCA_018402615.1 Aquiluna sp. | reverse complement strand
GGGAACTCACTTCGTCAACAGCATGCATGACCGGGTTCTGCAAGAACTTATCTACCAGCTTTTGCACGCCGTTATCTAAGGTCGCCGAGAACAACAGGCGTTGGCCACCCCTGGGGGTAGCGGTCAAGATTCTGGTAACCCCCGGCAAGAAACCAAGGTCTGCCATGTGGTCAGCCTCATCCAGAACTGTTATCTCTATCGCGTCCAGTTTCAGCAGACCCTGTTTCATAAGGTCCTCAAGCCGGCCTGGGGTGGCGACAATAATCTCAACACCGTTTCTGATCGCTTGAACCTGTGCCGTTTGAGCAACTCCTCCAAAGATTGTCGTAACTCGTAGATTCATCGCACTGGTAAGTGGCTGCAGGGTCTTGGCAATCTGCGTGGCAAGTTCACGGGTTGGCGCTAGCACTAGGCCTCGTGGTTTGCGAGCTCCCTGGTTGTTGTGAGCGGATGCAGAGAGTCTGACCACCATTGGGATGCTGAAGGCGAGGGTTTTGCCCGAACCAGTTTTTCCGCGACCCAGAACGTCCTTACCCGCCAGAGTGTCGGGAAGGGTGTCCACCTGAATGGGAAAGGGTGAGTCAATGCCTTGTGCGGTGAGCACGGTTGCAATCTTGGCGGGCACGCCAAGATCAATAAAAGTTTTTGAGGACATAGGTGAATTGCTTTCATGTGATGGGTTGCATCACTTGTGAGCCCAAGTTTTTGGGCGGATGGCGAAGACATCGATGGATGTATTCGTTCGCCGAAGGAAAATTTCGCCACGGTTTCGTGGGGGGTCGTTCTACGACGCAGGGCTGTGACTAATCACTTCCCTAGCAGAAGCTTAGGGGAGTAATGGAAAAAGGCCTAGAACTACTTGGCTCGGAAAGTTTCAACAACTTACTGCAACAGCATTTTTAGTCAAACTCTGTTGCGCAGAAAAAAAGTAAGTCACTTACTGAGGAAGTCACCTACAGAGACCGAGCCTCAAGCACCCAGAGCTTTCAGAAGAGTAAACTCTCGGAATGTTGAATGAGCGCATGGCCTCGGCCTTGACGAGACTGAGCCCTACCTCTCAACTCTCTGCCGCGCTTTTCATTGGCCTCTTTCTTACGGTCGCGGTGGCCAGCTTGTTTGTTGGTGCTGATGTTCAAGCCCTTGGTTTTGCGCTTATTGGGTACATGGTTGGAGGCGTTCTAGCTATCGCTCTGATCCGACGCGGTTACCCGCACTCCCTACTTGGCAAGGGAAATCTGGTGACCCTGTTCCGGATGGCAGTTGTTGCAGCACTGCTTGCGCCGGTAATTGGCAACAAGGCGCCGTGGTTGTTGGTCTTTTTAACGGTTACCATCCTGGTGCTCGACGGTGTCGATGGCCGACTGGCGCGAAGTGAGGGTCGGGTTTCAGACTTTGGTGCCCGGCTAGACATGGAGATCGATTCCATCCTCGCGGTTGTTTTGGCACTAAATGTTTGGGCTGCTGGATTCACCGGACCATGGGTGCTACTTCTGGCGCTACCGCGCTACTTGTTTATAGCTGCCGCCTGGTTTTTACCCTGGCTGAATAGGGAGTTGCCGACAAGTTTGGCCAGAAGGGTCATTTGCGTTGTTCAGGGTTCTTGCTTGACGGGTCTAAATGCACCCATTTTCCCCGGATGGATGGTTGTGCTAATTGCAGCCTCAGTTGCTGGGTCACTTAGTTGGTCCTTTGGCCGAGACATTTTGTGGTTGTGGCGGAATCGAGAGTGAGTGCTTTGAATTTCAAACCACAGGCAGTTGAAAGACCAGCCTCGACTCTTAGTTTTGTTTCCTAGGACCCCTGGTTATGCCGAAGGGTTTTGATGCCAGCAAGGTCATCCGATTGCTGCAGATCTTGTTTGCGGTTGGGATTTTGGTATTGCTTTGGCGCTTGGTAGAGAGCGAGCAAGCTCTGAAACTTCTGCTCTCGGCGGAGCCAATTTGGCTGATTGCATCCTTTTTGGCAATTAGCTTGCAAACCATCCTGTCTGCCGTGCGATGGCGGCTAACAGCTGGCCAACTCGGTCTTGCTCTGGGCCTTGGAACTGCGCTGCGAGAGTACTACCTGGGGCAGATGGTGAACCAAGCGCTGCCCGGTGGGGTTTTGGGTGATGCCGGGCGTGCGGTGCGCTCTCGTTCAGCTGCCGGATTACTCACTTCTGGTCAGGCCGTGGTGCTTGAGCGTATTGCCGGACAAGTCGCACTGTTTGCTCTGATGCTGGTTGCCCTTGCTTTCACCATGCCGATTCCATTGCAGGTGCAATGGCCCGTTTGGCTATTGGTGACGATTGGCCTAGTGGCGAGTGCCTTTGCGGCATTTGCTTTGGGGCTTTTGTTTATAGCTCGAAACACCTCTGGGAAAACAGGTCGGTTTCTAAAAGGCATGGGGACCGCTGCGCAGCTAGCTTTCTTGTCGCGGAAAGTGTTCTGGAAGCAAAGTTTTCTGAGTCTTGGCACCGCGGTTTGCAACGTTGCGGGCTTCACCTTTGCGGCATGGGCCATCGGGTTTCAGCTTTCGTTCCTGATTGCTTTGGCAATTGTGCCCCTAATTCTCATGGCGATGCTTTTGCCATTGACCATTAGCGGTTGGGGTCTGCGCGAGGGGGTTGCAGTCCTTTTGTTTCCCATAATTGGTGCCACTGCGACCCAGGGACTGGTGGCGAGCGTGGCATTTGGTTTGATCTGTCTTTTGGCAGCCTTGCCTGGCTTGGCGTTTATTAGAGGCGTCCGCAAGATTGAACCTAAAGTGGCGCAGGGTATTGAGAGCTCGGTTTGAGAGACATCGTCTTTGCCGTTCCCGGTGAAATTAGTACTCAGTCGGGTGGCTATGGCTATGACCGCAGATTGATGATTGAACTGCGCTTACAGGGTAGGAGTGTGACCCACCTCGAACTTGGTGCCTCCTATCCACATCCCTCAGCCGCAGATCAATCACATGCAGCTTTGGCGCTGGCTGATTTGCCTGCGGACTGCGTTGTGATCATTGACGGTCTAGCTCTTGGTGCCATGGACGCAGCCGCAATTGCAAGCCTTCGAGCAGAGCTAGTTGCTCTGATTCATCACCCGCTTGCGCTTGAGGGTGATCTTGACCCGAGGCGCCAAGAGCAGTTGTTTGCCAATGAGCGGGCAAACCTAAAGCATGCCAAGCGGGTGATTGTTCCAAGCCCTCACACCGCCCAGTTATTGGTTTCTGACTACGGGGTGGCAGCGGAGCTGATAACAGTCGCAAGACCTGGGATTGATTTCCCCGTCAGCAGCCCCGAGCCAATAGACCCACCATTGATTTTGTCGGTTGGTATTCAGGTGCCTCGCAAGGGCCATGACGTATTACTCAGAGCGCTTGCAAACATCAAGGAAATTCCGTGGCAGGCAGTCATTGTGGGTCCAGCACTCGATGCTGAACACGCTTCAAGCCTGTTGCAACTCACTCGGGAGCTTGGCCTGGGTGAAAGGGTGACAATTTCGGGGCAAGTCAGCGATGCGGAACTTGCAACGCTGTATGGGGCCGCCAGTATTTTTGCTCTTGCCACCAGATTCGAGGGTTACGGCATGGTGTTTGGGGAGGCCATGGTCCATGGATTGCCGATAGTGAGCTGCAGAGTCGGTGCGGTTGCGGAAACAGTCCCAGCGACAGCTTCATTGTTGGTTGAACCGAATGACCCAGATGCCTTTGGGGCAGCGCTTGTGAAGTTGTTGCTAGATTCAGAGCTTCACGCTCAGTATTCCCAGGCCGCTCTGGAAGCCGGTGCAACTTTGATCAGCTGGAAAGACTCAGCACGGCTGGTTGGTGAGATGCTTGATTCGATAGCTATTGGCAACGACTGAGGAAGCGCCAGAACATGGAAACCCGAATCACTGAGACTGATCTTCAGCTCGCCGTTAGGGTTGCCGAGTCTGCCGGGCAAATTCTGTTGAGCACCTGGGCAGAGCGGGCAGAGCTCACAGTTTCCAATAAGCGTGCAGGTGACTTTGTGAGCGAAGCGGATGTGAATTCTGAAAATCACATCAAAGAGCTATTGCTGGGAGCGCGGGATTCAGACCAGTGGTTGGGCGAGGAAACCGGGGCCAAAGGACATGCCAGTAGGCGCTGGATAGTTGATCCACTTGATGGAACAACTAATTTCTTGCGCGGGCTACCATTTTGGTCAGTTTCGGTGGCGCTTGAAATCGATGGGGAGCTGACCCTGGGCGTGGTGCACGATCCCATTCACTCAGAAACTTTTGCGGCAGAACTTGGTTGCGGCGCAACGCTAAACGGGTTACCAATCAAAGTGTCTGGAACTGAAATCTTTGCCTCCGCACTATTTGGAACTGGTGTGCCTTTTGGCTCCATGGAACACATTGCGGATTCTGCGGCGGACATTGGACGCCTGATGCCCCACTGCGCCGGAGTGAGAAGGATGGGATCGGCCGCCCTGGACCTGGCTTACGTGGCTTCCGGCAGGCTCGATGGCTTCTGGGAGCGCAAGCTCCAAATCTGGGACATAGCGGCTGGCTTGGTCATAGTGCGAGAGGCTGGTGCAATTGTTCAGGGGGCAGAAAAGATGGAGAAACCAGAGCAAAGCGGAACCGTGATTACCGCGACGCCAAAGTTGTTTTCCCAGTTCGCTTCCTACCTGCGGTTTAGCTAAGTTCTGACTCCAGAATCGCAAACAGGTCGCCAGACCTAGCGTCAGTTGGTTGGGACTGCAACCACAACTTTGTAGCCTCGCGGTCACGCCAGTCCGGCCACAAAAACTTTGCCTTCTCACCCACCACGGGATTGAAGCGGTAGTTTCCCAGCTCTGCGATTCTATCCACGACGGCATGAGCCAGCCTTGGGAAGCCGGGAAGGTATTCCACGGAAAGCATCGCAATTGGTTTTGTCAGGCCCGCTAAAACTTCTAGTTCAAAGCCCTCCACGTCAATCTTTATGTAGCTGGGGGTGCCGTACTTCTCAATTTGTGAATCCAATGTGACCACTCGAACTTTTTGCAGACTGTCCCAGCGGACGTGTTCGAAACCCGGAGCGTCAGCGGCCTCGGAGGCATAACTGGTCCGCATCGATGAGAGCGTTGGGTGCAGGGTCGAGACTGCCAATTCCGCCTCAGTTTCTATGCGGCCAAGTGCTGAGGCGACCAGGGTAATGTCTCTGGGCAGACTCCAGCGCAAAAACTTTGCGAATGGCTGCTGTGGTTCGAAGGCTATGACCTTTGCCCCTGCTGCTCGCATCGCTCGAGCGCGAGAGCCAACGTGGGTACCAACATCAAAAACGATATCGCCGGCCTTGAGGCTCTTCTTATAAAGACGTCGCCAAACAAGTTGCCGCTGCGGATTGCTGTAGATCAAAAGCGAGCGTAAGAAGCCCAACCAGCTTCGCATGGTCATCTCGCGGCCCCCCGATCACTGGCATTTGGCCCTTTGCCTCATCCTATTCACAGAGTGCCAGTGCCAATGATTCCGGCTGGTTTTTTGGGTGTAAATGTGTTCAGTTAGAATTTGGCAAGGAGGGCGGGCTCATTAACCATGCAACGCAGCACCTGGTTCCAAGATTTTTCCTGCGCTCAATTATTCGAACGCCGCACCTAGTTGCCAACGAATTGAAGTTTTAGATGAGTTCGCGAGCGCTGTGGTGTAAGGGGTCTGAAGCTGCCGAGATCCGTCCGGCGGATCTCGGTCAGGGCTTACTAGTTCAGACCATATTTAGCGGCATTAGCCGGGGAACCGAGCGACTGGTCTTTGAAGGTCGCGTTCCGCAATCTGAGTGGTCGCGGATGAGAGCACCAAATCAAGAGGGCGTTTTTTCATTCCCAGTGAAGTTTGGCTACTGCGCGGTTGGCAAGGTCCTAGAGGGAGCACTTTCTGGACAGTCGGTCTTCGCGCTCTATCCCCACCAGGACAGTTTCCGGCTTTCTGAAGACATGCTCTATCCACTTCCAAAAAACCTGCCCGCAGAGCGCGCAGTTCTGGCTGCAAACATGGAGACCGCTCTCAATGTGCTGTGGGACAGCGGCGCCGCGGCGGGGGACCGGATCGCAGTTATAGGTGCTGGCGTGCTGGGTTCGCTAGTTGGTTATCTAGCAGCAAAGCTGCCCGGTGCGGAGGTAACCCTTATTGACCTGAATCCCGCTCGGGCAGAGCTGGCTGCAGAGCTTGGCTGCAGTTTCGACCTGCCAGATGATGCACCAACCAATTGCGATGTGGTTATTCACACCTCGGCGTCAGAGCGCGGCCTTGGGCTCGCGCTAGAAATTGCCGGGCAGGAGGCAACGGTTTTGGAGGCCAGCTGGTATGGAAGCGACCTGGTCAACTTGTCGCTTGGTGCAGCGTTTCACAGCAAAAGGCTAAGGATTATCAGCTCTCAGGTTGGCAGTTTGCCCGCATCCCGTGCACCACGTTGGAGTCACCGAAGGCGAATGCTAAAGGCTTTGGAACTACTTTGCGATCCAGTGCTGGATGCGCTAATCAGTGGTGAGAGTAATTTTGCAGATATGCCGCGAGACTATGGCAGAGTCTTGTCCGACCCCGAAACCCTGTGCCACCGAATTCGCTACGAAACCAACTAGGAGCCAGCATGTTTGCAGTCGAAGTAAGGGATCACATAATGATCGGGCACTCTTTGCCTGCCGAGGTCTTTGGCCCAGCTCAGGGCATGCACGGCGCCACCTTCACAGTTGACGCAGCGTTTTTTGCGGAGGAGATTGATCACCACGGTCTTGTGGTTGACATTGGACTAGCAACCGAGGTGTTAGCCGAGGTCTTAGCGCCCCTGAAGTATCAAAATCTTGACGAGCTGGCTGAATTTAAGAACAAGTTCACCACCACCGAGTTTTTATGCGGCTACATCTTTGATGAGATGGCCAAGTGGGTAAGAGACGGCAGGCTCGCAGACGAAGGTCGAGTCAAAAAGCTGCGAATCTCTTTACAAGAAAGCCACGTTGCCAGAGCATGGTTCGAGGGTGAGATTTAGTCTTGGGATTTTCTGCTGACTGGCTTGCACTTCGAGAGCCCTGCGACCATCAGGCTAGGGATGCAGGATTAGTCCAGCTTGCGGTAAGTGCTGCGGGGCAAAACCCCGTGATCCTTGATCTTGGTTGCGGAACTGGTTCAACCGTTCGCGCCCTTTCACCACTGCTGCCACAAAAT
>JAGYIH010000042.1 GCA_018402615.1 Aquiluna sp. | reverse complement strand
ATCGCCACCTTGCTTCAGTTCTCGACCGAGGTCTGTAGCGCCTGTGTTGCTACCGCCAGACTATATCGAGACCTCGAAAAGACAACCCCCGGACTCAAGCACATCGAGGTCGACATCACCGACCGGATGGAGCTGGCCGCACATTTTTCAATAATGCAAACCCCCACCACATTGATTCTTGATAAGCACGGTATGGTCAAGGCCCGCATTGGCGGAGCTCCAAGACCAAATGTTGTAACCGAGGAACTAAAGAAACTGGAGCAAAAATGACACCCAAGCAACTAGACCCAAGAGGACCAAGATTTGGAGCCGGAATCACTTCGATCCTGATGGTTTTGGTTATTTACTTCTCTCTCGCTCCCGAAACAATCAACATTGCCCTTGGCATTATGGCCTTTGCAGTTGTGATGTTCACCTTTGGCTCTTTGCTCGGTCCTGCGAAGCACCCCTACAGCTACCTCTACAAATACACCCTCAGGAAAGTACTCAAGGAACCCACTGAGCTAGAGGCTCCAAAGCCCGTGCACTTTGCCCAGGTTGTTGGATTGATTGTCACCGGCACCGGATTGGTTCTTCACTTGCTTGCCGTACCGAACGCCTTGCCGATTGCCGCAGCAGCAGCGTTCATCGCTGCGTTCTTAAACGCGGTATTTGCCTACTGCCTAGGTTGCCAGATGTATCTAGGATTCAAGCGTCTTGGGGTTATTCGCTAAGGCAATTGCTTCCCGCATTGATTTTCTAGCCCGAGCTCGATCCCCCGCCGCGTCATAGGCCAAGCCGAGTGCAAACCAGGCTCGCCAATTTTTCTCATCCGCTTCAACATTGTTGCGATACTCATCAAATATGGCCTCGGCCGAGGCCTTGGTTGGACGCCCAGATGGTCGGTACTCAAAATCAAACCGAGGCCAGGCATTTTCTTCCATCAAAACCTTGCCAAGCTTTTCAATGCGAAGCCCAAACCGAAGCTCCATGGCAATTGCCCAAAAGGCGACCGCTGGCAAAAAAAGCATTAGGGACCCCAGGGCAATACCGATTACATCTTGCGAAAGAATTAGTGCGTAGGAGCGCTCGGCAATAAGCACCAGATACACAAGCACCAGTGCCGTCATGAAAAGGGCACCTGCCTTGGCTGAGTTCAATTACCTATCCTCAAGCAGTGGCAACAGCCCAACTGTTAGACCGGTTAGCTCCATGGTTTTTTTGATTGCCAGCAATATTCCTTGGGAGTAAACCTCGTGCGAGGTTACGACGTGCTTGACATACAAGCTCTCGTTTGTTGCCGCCAGAGATACTTCCTGCTCGGCGTGAGCGCCTTCGATTCGAAGGCTAGTGATTGGAATACCGTTGAAAACTGGCGCCTGGTTATTTTCGGTCACCGGGCTGGCTGGCCTACCGCCTCTTGAAGCGGAAATAGCCTGCGATGTAAAAAGCGAGGTTCCAGAAGGTGCATCTAGTTTCTTAGGGTGGTGGGTCTCGGTTATTTCGATTTGGTCAAAGTATTTTGAAGCCTCGGCAACAAACTTGGTTGCTAGAACTGATCCGATAGAGAAGTTAGGAATGATTGTCACGGTTGCCGAAGACCCAATAATTTGTTTTTCAACGGCGGCGAGTTTTTCTTTGGTCCAACCGCTTGTTCCAACCAAGAGTCTTAGGTTGTTTTTTATCGCGTAGTCCACAATCGCAGTTGATGCCTCGGGCTTGGTCAAATCAATCAGTAAATCCGCACCCATTGACTCGGCAACCGAGTTCTTGGAGGTTAGTGCCGAGTGAAGCTCAAGGTCAGGTGACTGCTCGATGAGCTTGAGGGTCAGCTGACCCATCCGGCCGGACGAGCCGAGGATTGAGATTTTGACTGACACGAGATAAATCTATCTACAAAAAATCTACTTGACGAACTTCTCGAACATCGATTCGGTTACATCTCCAACGGCAACAATCGATCGAGCCCTTGAAATAAGATCCTGAGCCAAATCCTGAACCTCGGGCAGCTCGACCGAATCAAAGCGTGCGATGGTGTCATCCAGGTCCATGAACTCCCCCGCCACTATTTCCGCGCTTGCCAACCTAGACATTCTGGCCTGGTTGGATTCAAACTTTAGAGCCAGCGACCCAGCAATATTTCCCTTGGCAAGGCTCAGCTCATCCGGCGTGACACCGCTATTGGCGACCTTCTCAAGTTCGGCAATCATGAGCTCCGTGACCTCCTGGGCCTTGGCAGGCGAGCAACCCGCGTAAAGGCCAAAGGTTGAGGCATCGGAGTAGCCCTGGTTAAACGAGTAAACCGAATAGGCCAGTCCACGCTTTTCACGAATCTCCTGGAACAGCCTCGAGCTCATACCGCCACCCAAGACTGTATTCAAAACACCCATGGCATACCTTCTTGGATCGTCAACATAAAGACCCTCGGAGCCAACCAAAATGTTCACCTGTGAAATTGGACGATGAATCCTGAAGCTGGCACCACGAGAAATTTTGGCCGGGTGCAGCACCTTCTGGGAACAGGATTCGAGGCTAACCCAACCCAACCCGCTTCAGAAAGGCCTTTTCGACCAGCTGATAAGTTCCCGGTGATCAACCGCTCCAGCCGCGGCAACAACCAGATCCTGCGGACGATAGTTGTTTTGATAGTAAGCCCCAAACCGCACCTCTTGAAACGGCGGTGATGTTTCCACCGTGCCGCCAATTGGTCTTCCAGCGGGTGATCGCCGAGTACGGCGGTTGAAAACGCCTCGTGCACCACATCCTGGGGGTCATCATCGTTCATCGCGAGCTCTTCAAGAATTACCGACGCTCATTTTCAAACTCAGTCTCGTCAATCAAGCTCGAGGTCAGCATGTCCGCAATCACCTCCACGGCAATTGGCAGGGCCTTGGGAAACTCTGGGCGTAGTAAGAGGTGTGCCTTTGCCGGTTGAGGCATTGGACGAGCCCCCAACCGAATCGAAGGCTATCGCGATGTCCATCGTGGCGCTTTGCAGCCCGAACAAAAGATGCTCTAAAAGTGAGTGGAACCAAAGTGATTATTCACGTCTCGTCGCGCGAGCCAACAGCCACCGAAAAGGATACTGAAACGCTCTGGCTGCCCGGAACCTGCTCTGTCGTCAGTGAACACCGCTTGGGAGGACGCTTCTGCGAACAGAAGAGCCCCCTGAAGCGGTGAACGAAAGATCAGGATTGTTCTAACGGGAGAATAATCTCGACATAAAGGTTTTGTTTACGCTTGATCTGCATCAACCGGCAGTGATAGCTTTCCACGGTCGTCAATCTGAGATTTCAACCTGAATACGCCGATCACCTCGAGCACGCTCGACGTTCTCGACTCGCTTGCCGCCGGCCATCTTCTTTAGCTCCGAGATGTGTAGCAGGCCATCGCGACCTGAACCAAAGGAACAAAGGCACCGGGAAGGTGGCTAGCTTCACAACGGTTCCCAGGAATCGCTCGCCGATTTCTGGAACGTGAGGGTTGGCGATCGCGTTGATGGCTGCCTGGCAGCATCAGCGGGAAGCTAAGTCCGTCAACGGCACCGATGTAAACGGTTCCGTCGTCCTCATTAAATGTCAGCTCCGGTGTCGTCCTGATCTGGTTGATCATCTTGCCCTTAGGCCCAATGACTGCACCGATCTTATCCAGCGGAATCTTCACGGCGATAACGCGAGGCGCGGTTGGCGCCATCTCGTCTTGGCTCAGAGATTGCCTGGTTCATGACTCCAAGGATGTGAAGTCTTGCTTCCCTTGGCCTGAAGCAGTGCCCCATCCAATACCGAACAGAATTCATCAAGCTTCTGGTGTCCAGCTGGATAGCTGTAACAAACTCAGAGGTACCGGCAACTTTAAAGTCCATAGTCTCCAAGTGCATCTTCTGCACCTAAGATGTCAGTCAAAGCTGCGTAGCGAACCTTGCCATCCACGGTGTCGGAGATTAGACCCATAGCAATACCTGCAACCGGTGCCTTTAGTGGAACACCGGTATTCAGGCATAGAAAGAGTCGATGCACAACAGAACCATCGAGGTCGAACCGTTTGACCCAAGGGCCTCGGATACCTGACGAATGGCATACGGGAATCATCCTCACGGAAGAAACTGAAACCGTGCGCACGCTCAGCTAGTGCACCAGGTCCGACTCGCGACGCTTTGAGTTCCCAACTCGACCGGTTTCACTGGTTGAGTATGGAGGGAAGTTGTAGTTGCAGTAATGTAGCGCTTCTTTGGTCACCGGTGAGAGTGAGTCAATCTGCTGCCCCATCTTCAACATGTTCAAGGCTGTAACACCAAGGATCTGGGTCTCTCCACGCTGGAAGATAGCCGAACCGTGAACTCGAGGAATAACCGAAACTTCAGCATCCACCTGACGGATGTCACGAAGACCACGGCCATCGATACGAATTCCCTCTCTTCAAGAACACGGTGACGCATGACCTTCTGGTCACGGACTTGTAGGCCGCGCTAAACATTGCCATTTCTTCTTCAGAAACAGTTGCGGCCATCTTTCCTTGACCGAAGCCTTATGCTTCGTCCTGGTCCTGACGAGACTGCTTTGTCAGCTACCTGGTAGATACGAGCAAGATCGGCTTGAGTTTCTTCAACCGTCGCAGAACTCGTCGGTGGCAGGAACACCGGCAGCTACCTGCCTCGCGAGAAGCCATAGCGGCAAGTTTCTGCTGAGCCAAAATCAATTCCTTGATGAATGGCTTGAGGCCTCAGACCTTGAGAAACAACTTCCTCGTTTGGAGCGACTGGGTGCCCTGTTCTGATTAGATCCCAAGCGTTCTCGGAAGCTTCTGCCTCAACCATCATGATTGCGATGTCTTCTTACCGTTTTCTGCCAATTAGTCTTCCGGCAACAACCATGTTGAAAACTGCCTTCTCAAGCTGAGAGTGCTTAGGGAATGCAACCCACTGGCCGTCGATAAGCGCTACTCGCACTCCACCGATTGGACCGGAAAATGGCAAACCGGCAATCTGAGTCGACATCGAAGCCGCGTTGATTGCGATTACGTCGTAGAGCTCATCTGGCTCGATGGCCATGACGGTCACAACGACCTGGATCTCGTTTCTAAGACCATCAACGAATGATGGGCGAAGTGGACGGTCGATTAGACGACAGGCCAAGATGGCCTCGGTCGACGGGCGACCCTCGCGGCGGAAGAATGATCCTGGGATTCGTCCCGCGGCATACATTCTTTCTTCGACGTCAATGGTTAGCGGAAAGAAGTCAAAGTTGTCCTTTGGCTGCTTGCTCGCGCTGGTTGCTGAAAATAGCATTGTTTCGCCGTCAAGATAGACAGCTGCCGAACCCTGCGCCTGCTGCGCTAGTCGTCCCGCTTCGAAGCGAATGGTTCGCTTTCCGTATTTGCCGTTGTCAATTACTGCTTCGGCTGATTTAATTTCTGGACCTTCCATGGTCCCTCCTCTTTGATATAAACGCGCGTTTTAATCACTCAAGGTTTGAGTGAACGCACTGTTGGCGAGGATGAATGTAAAGATTTTTGTGGCTCAGATTGAGCCGCTGCCTGATCGTCAGTAGAAAAACTTGGGGCATTTCCCAAGATCCACCACCGAAGACCAGCAAATCAATCTTCATCGCTCAACCTAAAGCCTAACAGGGTAAGCCAAATAAGCCTAGGAAACTAGGCAAACATTGGGGATTACTTGATTAGCGGCGGATGCCGAGGCGCTCAATAAGCGCGCGGTAGCGGTTAATGTCTACCTTCTGCAGGTATCCAAGCAAACGGCGACGCTGACCAACCATGAGCAGTAGACCGCGACGAGAGTGGTGATCGTGCTTGTGGTCCTTCAGGTGCTCGGTCAGGTCCTTGATTCGCTGGGACAAAACTGCAACCTGAACCTCAGGAGAACCGGTGTCACCTGGGTGAGTTGCGTACTGGGCAATGATGTCGTTTTTTACTTTTGCATCTAGTGACACTTTTATTTCCTTCGATTCGCTGCGCGGCGTAAAAAACCCGTTGCCTTTTACTCTGTTTATCCGCGGCCGATACACGGCAACTTTGAAAGCTTACCCCAGCCGGCCGCCTCGGCGCCAGCCCTTTGTTCTACGCCTCTGGGGAGTACTTGTTCCCAGCTTCCTTGGGCTTTGAGGGAAGTAGGCATAGAACCAATAAAAACACCTGAATCGCGAAGGTGAGCAAGAGAGTTGGCACGAAGTAGGCAACCGATACAGCCAGCGCCTCAACCTCTGGAACCACTGCAGACTCTAGGTAGCTGATTACCCCAAATACCCCAAGGGCCAGTGGGACAAGAGGTGCCAGATACAAAAATAGCCACTTACCCGACCAACCGGCATCCTGAAGCCTTCGGGATGTGACCGAGAGGGTTGGGAGCAGCAAAATCAATGCCATCACACTGGTGATAGGGGTGGGCTGGTTTATTGCGTCTATCAGATCGGCGGTTTCAACAGGCGGCCAAATCAATGACTCGATGGTGGAGAACACGATTCCAATCAGGATGGTAAACAGCACAAAGAACCAGTACTCGCGTCTTGTTGCAGCACCCTTGAACTTTCTCCAGTTAACAAAAACTGACTTCACGGAGTCAACAAAAGATAACTTGTTCATTTATAGTCCTAACTGCTCTCTGACAACAACTAAATCTAGGCGGATTTGGGCAACAAGTGAGTCAACCCCGTCAAACTTAGCAACCGGCCTCACAAAATCCACAAACTCCAGCTGGATAATCTGGTCGTATAAATCAAGCTCGGTCTCATCTAAAACGTGTGATTCAACCAGCCTCGGAACCGCCTGAAATGTTTCATTGATACCGACCGAGTGGGCCGCGGGATAGCGAACACCCTCTGCGATGAGCCAGCCGGCGTAAACCCCATCGAGCGGAAGATAACCTTCGGCATCGCGGGCGATGTTGGCAGTTGGGAAACCAATCTTTCTGCCGATTTTTAGCCCGTGCTCGACCATGCCGCTTACCTCGTGGACTCGACCGAGCATTTGATTCACAAGCTTCACATTGCCCAGGTCAAGCTCTTCACGAACCCGAGTGGTGGAAACCACTTCACCTTCTACTTGAACGCGCTTTACCTCACGAACTTCAAAACCGTTTGCGGCTCCAAGTTCAACTAGGGTTTGAAAATTTCCAGAACCCTGGCTTCCAAATCTAAAACCCTCGCCA
>JAGYIH010000041.1 GCA_018402615.1 Aquiluna sp. | reverse complement strand
CAGAACCCAACGCATACCGATAAGTTCACCGATTCCCATCAGCATCCAAGCAGCGACCTCGGGGTCGTAGTGCTGGATATCACCTTGCATCTCAGCTTTTCGGAGGCCCTCTACATAGCCGTCAACGATTTTCGAGTAGTGAAGTTTGAGAGCTTTGGGTGAGACAAACTCAGCCTGCCTAATTATTCGATAGAGCGCGGGGTGTTCTGCAGTGAATCTGAAAAATGCCCTGAAGCCCTCGCGCTCCCGCTCAATTCGGTCTTTGGCCCCCGCCGCACCCTCGCTCATAGCGCGCCGCACCCTGTGGTTTAGGTCCTCAACGAGCTCTTCAAAAATCTCTAACTTGCTTTCGAAGTAGAGGTAGAAGGTGCCCTGTCCAACCCCTGCAGTCTCTGTGATTTTTGCTATGGACGCATCCTGATAGCCGACATCCGCGAAGACCTTCTCTGCTGCCTCAATCAGCGAGGCTCTGGTGCGCTCACCTCTTGCGGTTCTTGGTAGCGCGCTCATCGCTGCACCTCCGAATTCAGTGCTGGCTGCCACTGCTCGCTAAGCAGACGACGCTGAATTTTGTGAGAGCTTGATCTTGGAATCTCCCCCACCCACTTATAAGCCTTGGGAATCTTGAACTTGGCGAGCTTCTTCAAACAGAACTCGTTCAATTCCTGATCATCAACCGGGACTCCCCTTCGCTTCACGACAAAGGCAACCGGCACCTCTCCCCAGCGCTCATCGGGAAGACCAATCACGGCGGCGTCTGCAACTCCAGGATGAGTGATCAGAACGGACTCGATTTCGGCTGGCGCCACCGACTCACCCCCGGTAATAAAGATGTCCTTGAGGCGGTCAATCACAGAGTAATAACCATCCGAATCTCGGTAGAAGAGATCGCCTGTGTGAAGCCAGCCATCCCTAAGGGTGGCTTGGGTCGCGACCTCATCCCTGAAATACCCTTTGAACACTCCTGGTCCTGAGACCAAAAGCTCACCGTAGCCTGGTCCTGAAATCTCTTCGCCAGTCACCGAATCAACCAGCTTCACCTCAACGTGGGGATAGGGCTTTCCAGCGGAGCCGACCTTAGACCTGGCCTCATCGTCGGCAAGACAGAGCACATTCGGGGATGCCTCGGTCAACCCGTAACCCTGGGATAGCGAAACACCCCTTGCATGCCAAGCTCTGAGCAGCGGCTCCGGCATTGGAGCGCCACCCACGATTGCGTTCTTCAAAGAGGACAGGTCAGTCTTTTCAAAGTCTGGATGCTCCGCAAGGAATAGATAGTTTGCGGGAACGCCCATCATTGTCGTGATTCGACGCTGCTCAATCAAATGGAGAACTCGACCTGGGTCAAAGGTTCTCTCTAGCACGACCGTTGCTCCAACCCACCAAGCCAGAAGCGGCTGAATGTTCCAACCTCCCGCGTGATACTGAGGCATGACAGCCAAAACAACATCCTCGGAACGAATCTCCGCAATTCGTGAGAGCGAGAGGTTGGTCCAGAAGCAGTTGCTGTGGGTGAGAATTGGCGCCTTTGGATTTGCGGTGGTGCCGGAGGTGAAGACAATTAGCAGGTCATCGCCGTCTTCGACAGGTCGAACGAGCGGTGCAACACCTCTTTCAGTGTTCGGCACCGGTATCGAATTCTCAATTCCCATCAGCCCGAACTTGACCGTTGGTGGTGGGTCAATCATGGTCTTGCAAGCGGCGCTTGCCAAGGATGTGAACTCATCTTCAACCACCAGCAATACCGGGTCTGAGAGCAAAGGTGATTGGCGATCTCCTCGGCATTGAGCGCCAAGATAGCGGGACTAAAACCAATCCGGCCTTGGCACACGCAATGCGACCCTGGTCCGCGCTGTTTCCGGAAATAGTGGCAATTCGATCGCCAATTCCCAGTCCCGCACCAAAAGGCTTTCGATAGATTCTCTGCTCTTTGAAGTCTAGCTCGGCGTAGGTGAGGAGCACGCCAGGTCGTCAACGGCAGCGCGATCTGGATTCGCCTTTGCCCGATCCGTGGTCCATCTTCCGTGGTGTGCAGTCCTGCCATTTTCCCTAGGTCTCCCTTGACCCTCGGCTGCCTTAGACGCTTGGCAAGCCCTGCAAGCCTGGTAAGAACAACACCACCCAAGATAAACAGTGTTCCAAAAAAATAAACAAAGGTTCCGGAGAGAGGGAATTCTCAAGATGTCAGGCGGTTCCCTGATCTCTGGGTGTGAGCAATTGCTGTTAGGCGCTGGTCTAAAAGCATAGATTGACGCCTCCGATTAGCGCTCCCACCTCTCGAGCCCACTCCGCGAGCACCACGATCACCAGCAGAGTAGGCGTGAGGTCGGCCGAGATGTTGGCTGGCGAAGCTGTGCTCTGCAAAATGAAGTAGACCATGCCAGCAACTGTGGCGATTACGCCCGCGCTTACCACAGCCAGAATCTTTGCCCCTTCTTCGGCCTGATTCCCAGCACTCGAACCTGAGCTCATTCTCCCTGGTGGCCGCAACAACGTGACCTGCTCGGGACATTTCAAACCAGGTGACCAACAAGAAGCTGACAATTGCAATAACCAAGGCCAGCCAGAACAGGTTCCTGAGTGTTGTGCTGCGACCAGGAAGCTTGGCACGTTGGTGTGTGAGGAAACAAGCCCTCTTCACCATTGGTGATCTGGGAGTTTCTTCGAATCAGAACGCTTCCAGCCTGCGCAAAAGCCAGGGTGACCATGGCGAATGCAATACCCGAGACCTGAAGGCTGATCTTTCCGAGAATGTGAGCCACTGCGATGCCAATCACGAAGACAATCAACATTGCAGGTAGCAGTGAGAGATCGGTTTCCCTGAGCAAAATGCCTAGGCCGTAGGTGCCAATTGCGAAGTAGAGCGCGTGACCAAAGGAAAGCAGGCCTGCTACACCAAGCAGCAGGTGGTAACTCAACGCCAAAGATCCGATTAGGAGTGCAAGTGCTAACACCTGCAAGGTTCCAGCACTTGATGCAGGACCTGGGAAGATGCCTGGGATTTCAAGTGGGCTAAATGGCATGGTCGCCATGAAGACGATCAGTGCGACCCCGACAATCCAGCTGCGGTATTTGCTAATTAGCTTCATTAGTGAGCTCGCTTTCCCATTAGTCCCGTGGGTCTTGTTAGAAGCACCACGATCAGCAACACGACGACTACTAGGTCACCGGTGCCGGCAAGGTAGAAGTTGGCGAACTGCTGCAGAACAGCAACCAGCACCGAGGCGATCGCTGCGCCGGGAAGTGATCCGAGTCCACCAATGATTGTCACGATAAATGCAAAGATCAGGAGCGAGCCACCCAGGTGAGGTGACACATACCCGAAGTACTGGGAAGCCAGCACGCCTCCCAGGCCTGCAACCGCACCACCAACTGCGAACACCAGGGTGAAAGCTTTTCTAACATCAATGCCGAGGGCCTGAACCATGCTTCGGTTCTCAACACCGGCACGGATGATCAACCCGAATCTGGTATAGCGGAGGAAGACGATCATGCCGACCAACACCAGAACCGCTGCGCCAATTAGCAGGAATCGATCGTTTGGAACCTTGGCCCCAAAGATATCGGTGACATCAATCAGCCAGCCTGGCCTTGCGACATAGTTGGGGTCAACACCCCAAACTCCTTCGATGAGAGCAACTGATGCCAGGGATAGACCGACCGTAATCAAAGCTTGTTCGATGTGTCGAAGATAGAGCGGCCTGATCAAGAACAGCTCTGTCGCGATTGCGACCAGCGCCCCCGTTACCGTTCCGGCAAGCATTGAGAGAAGTAGCGTGGTCCAGGAATCATCTCCGCCGAGCAGGCGGCCAACCTCCCAGCCAGCAATTGCACCCAGAGTCAAGAACGATCCGTGTGCGAAGTTCAATACGCCCATCAGACCGTAGATCAGCGACAGGCCTCCTGCGATCAGGAAGTAGAGCGCACCAAGGCCAAGGCCGGTAATAAGAAGCAGAATGACATCACTCATTTGGAACCTGCGCTTACTCCCAGGTACTGGGTTGTGAGTTCTTCTGAATCAAGTAGCTCAGTTGCGTTGCCCTGGTAGACGACCTTTCCGCCCTCTAGCACGATGGCATCCTTTGCAAGCTGCCTAACTACCTGCAAGTTCTGCTCCACCAGCAGCATTGGAACCTTGGTTGCTGCTTTCTGTAGTGCTGCACTGACCTCTTGGACCAGCTTTGGGGCTAAGCCCTTTGTTGGTTCGTCAACCAAGAGCAGCTGATCCTTGTTGATGAGCGCTCTTGCTAAGGAAACCATTTGCTGTTGACCTCCGGAGAGGGTTCCCGCCTTCTGGCTCAACCGCTCGTAGATGTCAGGGAAGAGCTCCTGCACAAAATCAACATTCAGGTCCTTCGACTTCTCTGCCAAGCGCAGGTTTTCCAGCACTGTAAGTGAGGCAAAAACCTCACGGTCTTCAGGAACGTAGGAGATGCCCTTTTGAATGATTTTGTATGTGGGGAGTTTTCCAATCTCCTCGCCCTGGAATTGAACTGAGCCAGACCGATCAATTAGGCCGAGGATTCCTCGGATGGTGCTGGTCTTTCCAACGCCATTTCTACCAAGAAGTGCGGTCACCCCGGTTGCCGGAATCTCAAATGAGACGTCCTCGACTACCTGTTGCCCGTCAATGCTGGCTTTCAGGTTGGTCACTTTCAAAATCTGACTCATAGTGAGCCTCCTAGGTAGGCAGACTGCACAGTCTTGTTGGCCATCACAGCCGCTGGCTCATCAAGGGCAAGTAGTTCACCGTGGTGCAAAACCGCGACCTTTTCAACAAGGCCCAAAACAATTTCGATGTGATGCTCCACCATCAAAACCGTCTTTCCGGACTGGTGAACCCTTCTGATCACTTCAACCAACCCCGGCACGTCGCCTGAGGCAACACCTGCCATCGGTTCATCTAGCAGGATCACCTTTGGTTCGGTTGCCAAAAGCATGGCGATTTCTAGTTTGCGCTTGTCACCGTGAGAGAGGACTCCCGCCTGGGTGGCGGCATGGTGTGACATGCCAACCTCTTCAAGCGCAGCATTTGAGATGACTGACGCTTCATCATCTGGCCTTGGGAAATTGAACAGGGAGATCTCCCCGCCGACACGAACCTGTGCGGCCAGCCTCACATTCTCAAATGCACTCAGCCCAGGGAACAGGCTCGAGGTTTGGAAGGTGCGACCAAGGCCAAGACGTGCCCGGTCTTCAATTGAGGTCGCTGTGATGTTCTCTGACTCGAGGAATATCTCGCCGGCAGTCGGCGCCATAATTCCTGAGATCAGATTGAACATCGTGGTCTTACCGGCACCGTTAGGACCGATAACACCCAGCATCTGTCCCTTCTCAACGGAGAGCGAAACATCAGTGATGATTTTCGCTCCTCCGATTTGAAGGCTTACGTTTTGAAGATCGAGCACGCCTTGGTTCATCCTTGGGCTCCTTGGCTTACTTACTGAGCGATTGGTGGGGCGACGGTAGCGCCGTCGACCACTGCGATCAACTCTGGGGTGAAGACTCCGCCGGATTCAACCAGTCTGGCCTGGAACATTGGCTGGATTACAGCGTGGTCCTCGGCTCGAATGATGGTCTTTCCCTTTGGTCCATCAGAGCTCAGCGGCTCCTTCTAGGGCCGAAATCATGGCGTCAACATCGGTGGTAGAAGCCTCAATTGCTCGCACGATCATTTGTGCTGCAAGGAAGCCATCTGGGGTAAACAAGTCACCAACTCCTCCGTCTGCTTCGACTCGAGACAGCATCTCCTGCTCCACGTCAGTGCCAGCTGCGCCAGCAAAGTAGTGGTTCAGGAAGCTGATCTGGGTTCCAGCAGCTGCATATGCAGCGTAGGTCGCGACATCGCCAAGACCAGTTACGACTGGCACTGCGTCGAATACGCCCTGTTGGCTTAGTGCCTGCCACATTGCACCCGAGCTAGCACCAGCCCAAGCCACGAAGACTAGGTCTGGAGAGCCAGCAAGAATCTGACGGGCGAATGGAGTGAACTCGGTGGCGTCCTCAGGAACCAAAACACCTTCAACAACGGCACCCTGAGCTCCGAGCACTGCATTAACACCGGCTAGGTTGCCCTGGCCGAATGCGGTGTCCTGACCGAAAACAACGACCTTCTTGCCGCTTGGGTCACCAATGAAGGTTCCCGCGGTGGCAACATCCTGGTAAGTCTGACGTCCAGAACGGAAGGTATAGGGGTTGATGCCGGTAATCATGTCAGCCGCTGCTGGACCTGAGATGTAAAGCACCTGGTTCTGGGAAGCCTGCTCTGCAAGAGTCAGTGCAATTCCAGAGGCAACGGTTCCCGCCATAATCTTGGTGCCGTTTCCAATCTCGTTCTTTGCGTGACTCACCGCGGTGTCAGCGTCGCCACCATCGTCCAAGATGGTGAGTTCGATTGGGTGTCCATTTACAGTCATGGTGCCATCGGTTGCATAGTCAAGACCTGCCTTGAGGCCTTCTAGGTATGACTTACCGTAACTAGCGAGTGGTCCGGTTTCCGAGGTGATTACCGCTACAGATACTGGATCCTTGGCCTCTTCGGTTGTTGTGGTTGTTGAACCGCCTGAGGTTGCCGTTGGAGCTGGAGTGCTGGTGGTTGTCGCGCAACCCGCCAGGACTAGAGCCGACAGAGCTAAAACTGCCGGTAAAATGTACTTCTTTGTGCGCATCAGCGTTTGCCTTTCTTGCTGCCATAGGAAGAAACCTGACGTATGATTCAGGTATCAGTAAAATAAGGTAGCAATGTCGTGAAGTCAAATCAAAAAAGGTAACGATTTGGGCAAAGGAGCCAAAACGATGAGTGAAAGAGCAGTCATTGTTGGAGTCGCTAGGACCCCGCAGGGCAAAATGCAAGGTCAACTCTCCAGCTTTTCCGCTGTTGAACTAGGGACGATTGCGGCAAAAGCTGCAATTGAGCGCAGCAAGGTTCCTGAAGCGGACTTCGAATTTTGTTTGATGGGCAATGTGCTCCAAGCTGGAAGTGGTCAGAATCCCGCGAGGCAAATTGCGATCCATGCCGGTCTTCCTTGGTCTACCGTCTCGGTCACCCTAAACAAACTTTGCCTCTCGGGCTCAAGCGCTGTAATTGATGCAGCGCGCCTAATCAAAACCGGAGAGGCAAAGGTGGTTCTAGCCGGAGGCACCGAATCTATGTCGAACGCTCCA
>JAGYIH010000040.1 GCA_018402615.1 Aquiluna sp. | reverse complement strand
TCTCTGAGGTCTACCCCGTCGAGTGTTACCGATCCCGAACTTGGGTCGTAGAAGCGTGAAATCAACTTGGCCAATGTTGACTTACCAGCACCGGTGGTGCCAACCAGGGCAATGGTCTGACCTGCTGGGATGTCCAGGCTAAAGGGGTGCAGAACAACTGGGCCGGCCGCGTACTGGAACTTGACGTCTTGAAACTTGACTCTTCCCTGCGAGGAATTGAATTCGACCGGGTTCTCAGATTCTGGAACCGTCGGTTCTTCTTCGAGAACACCAGAAATCTTTTCCAGCGCTGAGGATGCCGACTGGTAGGAGTTATAGAAGATGGCGATTTCTTCCATTGGGTCAAAGAATCTTCTGGCATACAAAATCGCAGCGGTCAAAACTCCGATTCCCAAATCACCCTCAATCACCCGGAAGCCACCGACCAACAAAACAGCAGCGACCGTGGTGTTACCAATCATGATTAGGCCTGGATCGTAGATACCAAACAGTTGAATCAGGTGAGCATTGTGCTTGCGGTAGGTCTCTGTCAGTTCACCAAAGTGCTCTTGGTTCTTTGGCTCCTTGCGGAAGGCCTTGACCGCGCGAATGCCGGTCATGGTCTCAACGAAGTATTGAATCAAACGGCTTGAGGCAACGCGCTGTTTGCGATATCCCTTATTGGTTCGAACCTGGAACCAGCGGGTTAGTAGCCCCAGCGGCAGCAATGCGCCAAACAAGACCAAGAAGCTGGTTGGGTCCAGAAGCAGCAGCGCTCCAGCGGTGAACACCATAAACATGCCTCCCACCACCAGTTCGTTTAGGCCACCGGATAACAATTCGCCAATTGACTCAAGGTCCGAGGTCTGGCGAGCAATGACTCTTCCGGCGGTGTAGCGCTCGTGGAACTCGACGCTCAACTTTTGAGTGTGGACAAACATTCGGTTTCGCAAATCAAACAGCATGGCCTGCGACAACTTCGCGGTCAGCATCAGGAAGTAGTAGGTCAGAATCGCTGTAAGCACGGCTGCAGACAGGTAGACGATAACCACCGTCCACATCGGCGTGAAGTCCTGCACCAGCGCCCTTGGAATACCCCAGTCAATCCCCAGAGCAATCAGTGCCGGTCCGGCAACACGGAAACCAGTCGAGACCAAAACCAGCGCGATTGCTGCAATCAGCCTTGGACGCAAGGGCCGCAACAGGCTGCCCAGCAGTCTTCTGGAACGCGCCCTTACGAACCTGGACTCCTCCTTGTTTAGGTCGGTTCTCTCTTCGTCATTGGTGCCATACAGACTCACAGGTTCACCTCCCTGGTCTTCTCTTCCTGGTTCAGTGAGGAGATCACCCAGCGGTAGTGCTCTGAGGTCTTAAGAAGTTCTTGATGGGTGCCAAAGGCTGTGATCCGACCGTCTTGCAAGAGTGCGACCTTGTCGGCCAGCATCACGGTTGAGGGTCGGTGAGCAACAATCAGTGCTGTGGTGGTGGTCAAAACGTGGCGCAGCGCGTCTTCAACCATGGCCTCGGTGTCCACGTCCAGCGCCGATAGCGGGTCATCCAAAACCAGGATCCTGGGCTTGGCGGCAACCGCTCTGGCAAGAGCTAAGCGCTGGCGCTGTCCGCCCGACAGCGACAAGCCCTCCTCACCGATTGTGGTGTCAAGGCCATTGGGTAGGTCGTAGACAAACTGGGCCTGGGCGATTTCAATTGCCTGCTTCAAGTCTTCTTCGCTGCCGGAATCGCTACCGAGCAGGATGTTGTCTCGCACCGAAGAACTGAACAGCGTGGCATCCTCAAAGGCCATGGCAATGTGGGAGCGCAGCTCGAGTCGACTGAGATCCCTAATATCAACCCCGTCAACCGCGATTGATCCACCGCTGACCTCATACAGTCGAGTTGAAAGGGCGGTTAGGGTGGTTTTTCCCGAGCCCGTAATGCCAATCAGGGCCACCGATTCGCCCGGTTCAACCCGCAGCGTGACGTCCTGTATCAGCGGCTTTTGATCAGTGGGGGCATCCGGATACCGGAACGACACATTCTTGAACTCCAACAAGCCCTTGGGGTTCACCACGGTAACTGGGCTAGCCGGGTCGGTAATGGGGTTGATCTCGTCCATCACCTCAAAGAAGCGCTCGGTTGCGGTCTTTGCTTCCAAAGTGAAGGACAAAAGGAATCCCAGTGATTCGGTTGGCCAGCGCAGCACCATGGTGGTGGCGAAAAATGCAACCAGCGCACCCACCGTTAGTTCCCCGGTTGAAACCAACCAAATGCCGGCAAGCATGCTCAGCCCAATAGCTAGCTCTGGGATCATGATCAAATAGAGCCAGATGTTTGCAACTGCCCTTGCCTTCACCAACTCGGTCTTGCGAAGTTCTCCGGCTTGCGAGCTGAATTGCTTGGCTGCAAATATTCCTCGGCCAAAGGCCTTGAGGACCCTGACTCCGTGCACGGCCTCTTCAACCCGGGTAGCAAGGTCACCGGACTGATCCTGAGAGAGTCTTGCCACCACCTTGTACTTTTTCTCAAACAAAAATCCGACTACCCAAATCGGAACAGTGGTCACAAAAAAGATCAGTCCGAGCCAAAAGTTAAAGGTGAACAGCAAAAATAATCCAAACCCAATGGTCACCAGGTTTGCGATAAACAAAACCAAACCAAAGCTCAGCCAGCGCCTAATTAGGTGCAGATCAGAAATGGCTCTGGATAAAAGCTGGCCAGAAGGCCAGCGGTCATGGAAGGCGACCGGGAGATCCTGCAGCTTCGCGTAGAGAGCGTTTCGCATGTCTGCCTCTACGAAGGTTCCTGGCATCAAAACCAACCAGCGCCGCAGCAGCACAAAGATAGCCTCTGCCAGACCGAGCGCCAGAATCAGTAACACGGCCGGGATCAGCGCATCTACACCGCCAGAAACCAGATCGTTTACCAAATCCTGCAAGAGCTGAGGAATGGCGAGTGCAAACATGTGGGCGGCGATGCCGGCAACGATGCCCAGCGTAATTCTGGGTATGGCCTTCCTGGCGAATGGCACCAGGCGCATCAGAACCCTGAGGGTTGTAGTTTCGGTCTTTGGCATTTATCACTTCCGCCGCCATCTGGGCAGCCCTACAGCTTATCGGTAACATTCGGACACATAAAGGTAGTGGAACCAAACCCATGTTCCAATTCGGTTTGGAAAGGAATCCAATGTCCGTCACTGACCAGTACCTAGAGAACAACAAGAAATACTCCGAGAACTTCCAAGGCCCACTGCCTCTCCCCCCAAAAAACCAGATTGCTGTGCTGGCATGCATGGACGCAAGATTGAACGTCCATGCCGCTCTGGGAATCCAGGAGGGTGAGTCCCACGTAATTCGCAACGCCGGTGGCGTTGTGACTGACGACGAGATCCGCTCACTGGCAATCAGCCAGCGGCTATTGGGTACCAAGGAGATCATTCTGATCCACCACACCGATTGCGGCATGCTCACATTCACCGACGACGGCTTCAAGAAAAGCATTCAGGATGAACTGGGCGTAAAGCCAGAGTGGGCAGCTGAGGCTTTTGACAACATAGAGGTAGATGTACTCCAGTCAATTGCCCGCATCAAGCAAAGCCCCTACATCCCGCACACGGACCGGGTCCGTGGCTTCATCTTTGATGTCGCAACAGGCTTGCTAAACGAAGTCAAGTAATAAGCAACCCGGTGCCCCAAGGGGCACCGGGTTCTCTTACGCCCTGAGGGAATCAGTGGTAAAAGTGGCGCTCCGACGTGAAATACATCGTTAGGCCGGCATTCTTAGCTGCTTCAATAACTTCGGCGTCTCGCATGCTGCCACCGGGTTGAACCACTGCGCTAACACCAGCATCGATTAGAACCTGCAGCCCATCGGCAAATGGGAAAAACGCATCCGAGGCCGCAACCGAACCAACCACCCGCTCCCCTGCGCGAGTAACTGCCAGTCGGCAGGAGTCCAGCCGGTTCACCTGACCCATGCCGATTCCAACAGCGGCTTGATCTTTCGCCAACAAAATGGCATTTGACTTCACCGACCTGCATGCAATCCAGGCAAACCTCAAATCCGCCAACAACTCACTATTGGCAGCCTTGCCTGAAACCAACTCCCACTTCGATATATCGAGCTCACTAAAACTGTCGGGCTCCTGAATCAAAACACCACCTGAAACCTGACGAAACTCCCTGGCTGGGAGTTGGTAATCGGCAGAGAGCTGTAGCAGCCTGAGGTTCTTTTTGGTTTTCAGAATCTCCATGGCCTCTGGATCAAACCCCGGAGCCACGATGACCTCGGTGAAGACTTCCACCACGGCTTGAGCGAAAGCCTTGGTGATTGTTCTGTTTGCTGCAATCACTCCACCAAAAGCTGAGACTGGGTCGGTGAGGTGGGCCTTCTGATAGGCCTTGGCAATATCTGAATCGGTAGCGATGCCACACGGATTTGCATGCTTGATGATTGCCACCGCCGGAGTGTCAAAGTCATGCGCTGCGCGCAGTGCAGCGTCTGCATCCACGTAGTTGTTGTATGACATCTCCTTGCCGCCCAGAAGCGTGGCGGTTGCGATGCCAGATTCAAAACCCGATGAATAGATGCTCGCCTTTTGGTGCGAGTTCTCGCCGTATCTCAGATCGGCTTGCTTGCTAAAGCCAAAGGCGAGTTCCTGTTGTTCAACACCAAACTCAGCCGCCAGATGGCTGCTGACTGCTGAGTCGTAATTGGCGGTGTGGCTAAAGGCGGCAACCGCTAATTCGCGACGGAATTCAAGTGAGCTACCACCGGTCCTTAGCTCTTCAATAAGCCTTGGGTAAAAACTTGGGCTAACAACTATCGCCACGTTGTCGTGGTTCTTGGCCGCTGCCCGAACCATCGCGGGACCACCAATGTCGATCTGCTCAATTGCCTCTGCTCCCCTGGCACCGGCATTGATGGATGCAACAAATGGGTAAAGATTCACAACCACTAACTCAAAGGCCTCGATGCCCAGGTTGATTAGCTGCTCGCGGTGATCTTGAAGCCGAACATCAGCCAGAATGCCGCCGTGGATTGCGGGATGCAGGGTCTTGACCCTGCCATCTAGCGATTCTGGGAACCCGGTCACCTTGGACACTTCAGTGACCTCAAGGCCGTGAGCGGCAATCTGCTTTGCGGTTGATCCGGTTGACACCAACTTCACGCCAGCATCGCTCAGGGCCTGAGCCAGTTCCAATAGACCAGTCTTGTCGGAAACTGAAATCAGTGCTCGCCTGATCTTCACCTGATTACTCAACGTGCTATTTCCTCCAGTTTGATTTTCTGCTCGGCGATATCCCTGACAACTGCGACCAGGTGACTGCGCTCGATTTTCTTTATGCGCTCGTGCAGTTCCCGCTCATCCTCTCCGGACATTATTTCAAGCTCGCGGCTGGAAACTACCGGTCCGGTGTCTACGCCCTGGTCCACGATATGGATCGTGGAACCGGTCTTTTTGGCGCCCGCTGCCAGGGCATCTCTGACGGCGTGAGCTCCGGGAAATTCTGGCAGCAGCGAGGGGTGCAGATTTATCAAATTCGGACTGAGCCTTGCCACAAACCCCTCGGGAAGAATCTTCATGAAGCCGGCAAGCACGACCAGATCTGGATTCACAAACTCGATGTGATCCATCACTCGATTTGCCCACGCCTCTTTGGATGCAAACATGGCCGGCTCAACAACAAAGCTTGGCACCCCAAACTGCTCCGCGTGCTCCAGACCTTCGGCAGCGCAGTCAGAGCCGACCGCAAGTATTTTGGCTGGATACAGCGGGTTGTCACAGGCCTCGAGAAGAGCCCGGAGGTTGGATCCAGAGCCAGAAATTAAGACCACAACCGAGAGCATGCTAAAACCCTACCGCCGCTGGTTTTCATCTGCGTAAGGCTTGGCCACAACCAACCCGGCAATAAAGCTCGGTATCAATACCTGAAGGAATATCACAGCCGCGAATAAAGCGGGATTGATACCGACTTCCTGGAATCTCCCGGGCCCAAAGCTTCCTGAGGCCAATACCGCTAACAAAAAGCTCGTGAGCGCAGCGGTTAGCGCTGCAAGCAGTGCCAGGGAAAATGCGGCCGAGTAGCGAGTGCCATACTCCCAACGCATTTGATCCGTATGTCTGCGCACCAGAATTGTCCCCACAAACGCCGCCCCGATTGGCACCAGGGCAAACAGGATGCCGCGGTCAAAGCCACCGGTTGGAATGGCCGCAAAGACCGGAAGCGCCGGAATCGGACCAAGCTGGGTGGCAAGCGGTGAAACCAGGGATCCGGTTCCAATTGCAAAGCCAATGCCTGCTATCCAAGCAGTTGCAAAGATGATCAGGTTCGGCAGAATTGCCAACTGCCCGAGTGTGACAACAACACCCCCCAAGACGCTGAGCCCGAGCTCCTCATAAAGTCGAATGACCTCAATCCAGCCAAAACCAAGCGCCAGCATGATTACCAGCGAGCTCGTGAAAACTAACGTTGCAACAACCCCCAAGCCAACCCTGACCGCCGGGCTCAGTGCCGAGCGCAGCGACCAGTGCAAAGACTCATAAATCTTTTTGGCAAGGGCCCGAACCGCGATTCGCTCTTTGGCCTCGGGACCGTTGGCTCCGGGGAAAAGCTCGAAACGCGAACTTGTCGTGGAGGAGATAAACAGCAACCCGGCAAAGAACAGGGCCGGAACCCAGAGCGGCTGAAACTCATCAACAATCACACTCTCATGAGCGGCAAGCAGCGATGCGCCGTAGGAGATTCCACCAAAAGCCATGCCGCCACCTATCCAGGCTGGCCAGAGCGAAGAGGCTGCGGAGAGTCGGTAGCCAATCCGAATGGCCATCAGGGCCATTAGTGCCGTCATGCCCAGTGGCATGGCCGCCATGACAAAGTTGGGAAACTCGATGCCTGCAAGTTCGCCTGCAGATATTTCAACGCTCACGCCAAGTGCCAGCAAGAACGTGTAGACCGCAACTCTCAGGGTCACTAGCCATTCAACCGAACCGTCACCCTCAATAAACCAGGCGAGGGTGAGGGGCGCAATAATTATTCCGATAGCGGTCGCAACGATTATCAGCGCTTGAAGCGCTGCTATGGCGAAGCTAAGCCCCCGGTTCACCTTGAACTACAACTTGGCGATGATTTCGCGCATCAGGTTTGCGGTCTCTGATGGAGTCTTACCAACCTTCACGCCAACTGCCTCAAAAGCTTCCTTCTTGGCCTG
>JAGYIH010000004.1 GCA_018402615.1 Aquiluna sp. | reverse complement strand
CATGCCCTTGGCGCTATCTAGGACACCGGGGTCAATGCCGTCCAGCCCGGTAATTGTGTTGCGCAAGATTGGCAACAGCGAGTAGAGAAACAGCGCTAGGAAGGACGGGGCGACCCCCAAACCAACCAGCGGGATGAAAATCACGAACAGTGCCAGTGACGGGATGGTCAAGAACACCGAAGCGATTGAAAGTGCTAGCTCTTTGGCCAGTTGACTACGCCTGGTTAGGACGCCGGTGGCGATGGCAAATAAGCCAGCGCTCACCAGCACCGAAACCACGTAGCCCGTGTGCTGGGCAAGCCCAGTCAGAACCCTGTCTTGTCTCGCAAGAGCAAAGTCCCAAAGACTCAGTAGAAAATCCACGGAGTCCTAGTCAATTAGGCCTTCTGCAACGAGGTAGTTGCGAGCAACGTCAGCT
Source organism: Aquiluna sp. (assembly GCA_018402615.1). The sequence goes on along the minus strand of JAGYIH010000004.1, from coordinate 49,503 downwards.
GGATCTTGTCCCTCTGCAGACACCAAGCCGTTTAGCTCAGCCATCTTGATGTTGTCTAGCGGGGCCAGAATCGCCTCGAAGATTCCATCAAAGGCGTCAGGAGCCTGTGAGTACATGTCTTCACGCATGGTGCCCGAGACGTTGTAGAGGTAGTTGACGCCTGGATCTTCAACCAGAGTCAGACCAAGTGCTGGAATGCGGCCATCGGTTTTGAAAACCTCACCAAAGTCGCAGTTGTTGGCAGCGGTCTCGGTGTAAACGATTCCGGTGTCCAAAATGCGCTGCTGGTTGTCCGGCAGTTCAATGCCGGTGTGAACCTCGGTAAGAATCAAACCATCGATACGGCTTGGGTACTCAGACTCCATGCAAACGATGGTGTCCGGGTTGGCCTGGACGTACTCCATCATGCTGGTCAGTGTGAAACCGCCACCATTTGACTCGGTTAGTTCAGGGCTTGAAACAAAACCGTAGGTGTTATTAAACGGTGAACGCCCAATCCAAACAATGCTGTTTTCTGCAAGGTCACGCTCTGCAACACCGGAGGTCAATACCTCTGGGTCGAAGCTTGGGTCTTCCTGACCCAGGTGGACAGTCCAACCAGTTCCGTTGTACTCCATGTAGACGTCAATGTCGCCCGACTCGAGTGCGGCACGAGCAACGTTGGTTCCACCAAGGTTTACCTTGTTGTCAACCGTTGCGCCTGCAGCCTCAAAGGCTGCAACCATCATTTCGCCAAGCACCAATTGCTCGTCGAAGTCCTTGGACCCGACCGAGATTGTGATGCCCGAAAGGTCATACTCCGCAAGTGTTCCGCCTGATGCGCCTTCGGTTTCAACCGCACATCCAGAAAGCGCAAGTGCAGAAATTGCACCCATCGCCAACAGCGAGAATTTCTTTGAAGATCTCATAATTTTCTCCTTTGTTTGATTCTCATGCTAGGTAGCGGGGGTTTCATTGCCTAATGATGTTGTGCATAGGTCAACTAAGCATTAGGTTCGGACCATGCGCATTCACAACTCCGGATTGAAGCGAGACCTAGACGTACTGGAGCTTTTAGCCACGGATGAGGCCTGGGAATCGGGCGGTTTGGGAGTTTCGGAAATTGCTCAAAAACTGGGCCGAGATAAGGGTCAGATTTCCAGGGTTTGCAAAACCCTCGAGCAATCTGGCTTGGTCGGCAGGGATGTCTGGACCCGGAAATATGCCCTCGGTCACCATATCTACTCACTAGCAATGCGCACCAGAGAGGCCCAGCTCGCAAACCTCAGTCACGCAGCGCTTCTAAGGTTGGTTGCCGTCTCCGAGGAGTCTGCTCACCTAACCGTGCTCAGAGGCGGTTCGGTGCTGACGGTTAGAACCGAACTTGCCCAGCACACCATGCGTGATGGTCGGCTCAGTGGCGTCTCCCTACCTGCGCTTAGAACTGCTTCGGGCAGGGCAATACTGGCTACCTTCAGCAATGAACAGATCAAGAGCTGGTGGCTCGAGCACGGTGTATTTAAGCCAAGGCCCGATGGCATGCCTACCCCAAAAAAGCCCGAGCCGGCAGCTCTCAAAAGGCTTCGCCGTAGCCCGGGCACGATCCGCTCACTGGGAAAGCTGATGAAGGTCGTAAAGGTAATCAGAAGAACTGGATACGCGATCAGCGATGGTGAACTCACCGAAAGCATTGTTGATGCAGCCGCACCCATCTTTGATCCCAGCGGCACCGCAATCGGAGCGATTGCGGTGGGCGCAAGGCGAGAGCGGGTTAGTAACAGCTATGACGCACTCGGTGAGTTAGTGCTGGAAGCTGCCAGAACCGTAACTAGGGACTGGCAGAGTGGCTAAAACATGGCAAGATTCACTCATGAGCAATGTGGCTTTGATTACGGGCGGCGGATCAGGATTTGGTCTCGGGCTTGCCCAGAAACTTATAGAGCGCGGCTGGGTCGTCTATGCGGCCGATAAAAACAAGGCCGCAGCCGATCTCACCAAGAGTTTTGGTGCAATACCTATGGCCCTTGATGTCACCGACTCGGGCGCTGTCACCAAAGCGGTTGCAAAGATCATCAAGGATCAGGGCTCAATTGATCTTTTGGTTGCCAATGCCGGCTTCGGTAACTTCTCGTCTGTCGAAGAGATGACCTCCGAGCAGGTTCAGGCAATCTTCGCCGTGAACGTCTTTGGAGTTGAGCACTGTGTACGAGCAGTGCTGCCACAGATGCGCAAGCAGCGTTCGGGCAGAATTCTGATGACCACCTCGGTCGTTGCCCACGTTTCGCTGGTTGGTTTGGGTTGGTATTCCGCCACTAAGCACTCGATTCGGGCCATGTCCAATGCCCTGCGCCAAGAGGTCAAGCACCTGGGCATCAAGGTCTCCACCATTGAACCCGGGACCTCAAAGACCGGCTTTGGAGCTGTGGCATTTGGGCTACTGGATCAAAGCCGAGCCATCTCTGAATACGACGGCGTAATGCGTGGTCTAAATAAGTGGCTTGGCGGGCTATATCGAATCTCTCCAGGGCCCAACAAGGTAATTGCCAAGATGCTGAAGGCTGCCACCGTGAAGAATCCGCGCCCAAACTATCCGGGCAGCTGGGACGTCAGGGCACTAAAGGCCGTTTTCTACATTTTCCCAAGGTCTGTAGTTGATGCGGTGGTGCTTTGGCTCGCAAAACGCTAGCCGGGCTGCCAATAGGCAGCTGGATAATCGTCTTTGCCTTTGGTGCCTCTGGCATTCTGCACCTGGTGAACCCAGGCGCATTTTTGTGGCTCATGCCGCCGTTTTTGCCATTCCAGATTGAACTCATAGTGATTTCGGGCGTCGCGGAATTGGCTGCAGCCGCACTCATCTTGTTGAAGCACAGGTTTGCACCCATTCTGACGATTGCCGTGCTGTTGGCAGTTTGGCCAGCCAACTGGTGGTACGCGATTGACACCCTGACCTCAAACCCCGAGATGGCTCTGGCCGCCTGGATTCGGCTGCCATTCCAGCTGGTGTTTATTTGGTGGGCATATAAGACCCCGGTAAAAAAGGCCAACTAGAACTAGCTACCAAGAGTCCCGCTCTAGACTCGGTGCCATGCTGATACCTCCCCCAGAAATCATTGACCCAAAGAGCGTTCCCCGTTTGCGCTGGGGAATCATTGGACCGGGAGGAATTGCAGAGGTCTTTGTTTCAAGTTCGCAAAAGCACACAACCCATGTCTTTAGCGCCGTGGCATCAAGAACCAAGGGTCGCGCGCAGGAGTTTGCAACCAAATATGGAATCGACGGGGTTCACGAAAACTATGAGCAGCTGGTGCAGGACCCCCAGATTGACGCCGTCTACATTGCCAGCTGGCAAGTAGAGCACTACGAGCACGCCATGCTGGCGCTAAATGCCGGCAAGCACGTTCTGGTTGAAAAGCCAATCACCGTTTTGCCAGAGCACGCCGAAGCGATCTTTGACCTTGCCAAGCAAAAGGGGCTGCTGGCCATGGAGGCGATGTGGACCAGGTATCTGCCGCAGAGCACCATCATCAGAAAGCTCTTGGCTCAGGGTGAACTTGGAGTCCCAGAGTTGTTTGTAGCCAGCTTTTGCGCAGATAACAGGGCCATTAAGCGGCTTTGGACCAAGGGCGGCGGAGGCATTGTCTATGACATGGGCATCTACCCAATCGCGATGGCTCAGCAGTTCATGGGTAACCCGATAAAGATCACCGCGATCGGCAGTGTCGACGAAAACCTTATGGACAAAGAAAGCTTCACGCTTTTGGAGTATGAAAACGGTGCTCGCGCTCACATCACGACCTCGGGTATTGCGACTCTGCCAGTGACCGCAAGCTGCAGCTTCAAAACTGGCGTGTTGGCGCTAGATGACCCATTCTTTGTGCCATCTGGACTGTCTTTGCGGGACAAGAAGCTTTACTTCACCGAGCAGGTGTGGAAAGACCAAACCGAGGTTCAGGGTCACGAAGGCCTGAGCTATCAGGCAAACTGGTTCGCCAAGTATGTGTCAGAGGGCAGAACCGAGTCCGAGGTTCACGGAGCTGACGACACCGTTTCCAATATCAGGGTCGCGCAGGAAATAACCCGACAGTTGGGTGCAGAGATTATTTAGTAGTGGTGCCTCAATTGCACAACAACAATCGTGTCTTCAAGAATTGCGTAGACCAGCCTATGTTCCAGCGTGATTCGCCTAGACCACAGGTCAACCAGCTTGGTCTTTAGTTGCTCTGGTTTGCCTATGCCACCCGCTGGTTCGCGAAGTGTCGCTTCCAAGAGCTTGTTTATTCGCTTGAGCATTTTCCGATCATGCTCCTGCCACCAAAGATAGTCTTCCCATCCGGTCTGATTGAACTGGAGCTTCATCAGTTATCTAGGGTTTTGCGCAGGTCCTCTAAAGAGACGGGAAACACTTTTCCTTGCTCAATGTCCTCGATGGCTTGAATCAGTCGCTTGGCATTTGCAGGCGAAGAAAACAGGTGGTGGAACTCCCGCAGCGAGCTCAGCTCGACACTGTTGACTAGCTCGACATCTCCATCTTTGGTGCCAATGGTCAAGCTACCCGTCTCATCCGCCAAAATCTCCTTGACGTGTTGGTAAAGGTTTTGCCTGAAGGCGGTGAGACTGATAGCCATAGAAGTCCATTCGTACGTGATTACGTACGCATTCTAGGTGTTTTACCGTCCCAAGTAAATGGGGTCAGCGCAATCTGTGGATAACTAGTCCCTGACCCCAATAATCATTGGGTTGTGGAAGCTACCACCAAAGGCCTTTTCTGAGGAACCACTGCGGTCTAAATAGGGAGTCAGGCCACCGAGGTGGAAGGGCCACCCCGCACCCATGATCATGCCCAGGTCGATATCCATTGGGGAGTGAACCACGCCCTCTTCAAGCATCAGCTTCACTTCCCTGGCAAGACCAACATTCACCGACTCAAAGATCTCGGCGCTGCTTCGCCCCTTACCCGAACCGTTTCCAACAATCTCAATGGCCTTTTTGTCATAGCCCTTGATCTTGCCCTTGCCATCGCGCTCCAAAAGCTTCCCGTATTGCGCAAGCTTGTGAAGATTTGCGCTGGCATAGAAGCGGTCCTGGTTGAAAGCGTGCATGGAATCCAATACGTGAGCACCGACCTTCAGACCCACCAGTTCCAATAGGTCAAATGGGTTCATTGGTAGACCAAGCGGTGCAATGGCATCGGCGACCTGCTCAAAGCTAGCCCCCTCGTCAACTGCGCGCATTGCCTCACCTAGCAAGAAGCCCAACAGCCTGTTCACAACAAACCCGGCGCTGTCGGAGGTGATGATTGCGGTCTTCTTTAGCTTCTTGGCAACCTCCATCGCGGTTGCCACCGACTCCTCAGACGAATTAGGTGCTCTAACAACCTCAACCAGTGGCATAACTGCCACGGGGTTGAAGAAGTGGAAGCCAACCACGCGGTTTGGGTGGGCAAGGCTAGAACCGATGGCTGCAACCGACAGCGATGAGGTGTTGGTTGCCAGCATGCAGTCCTCGCGGACGAACTGTTCTAACTTTGCAAACACCTGCTGCTTGATCTCAAGCTCTTCAAATACCGCTTCGATGACCCAGTCACAGTCACTAAATGCCGCGTAATCAAGTGATCCGGAAAGGTTCCCGACATATCTGTTGCGGTCGTCCTTTGAGAGTCTGCCTTTTTCGACCAGTTTGTCTAATTCTTCGATGATGTAGCCAAGTCCCTTATCGATTCTCTCCTGGGAGACATCGGTAATCACTACCGGAACCTCAAGTCTGCGCAAGAACAAGAGCGCGAACTGCGAGGCCATAAGCCCAGCTCCCAAAACACCAACCTTGGTGACCGGTCTTGCAAGCTTTGGATCTGGCGCCCCGGAGGGCTTCTTGGCGTGCTTTTGCACCAGGTTGAAGGCGTAGATCGATGCTCTGAACTGGTCCGAGGCAATCAGTTCTTCAATTGCATCGTCTTCGCGCCTAAAGGCATCGGCCTTGGTGCCAGACTTCGCGGCATTGATCAGATCCAGTGCCAAATATGGAGACAATGGCACCTTGCCCAATTTTTCCTGGACCATGGAGCGGGCAATCGATACTGCCGGCGACCACATCGTCGTTTTCTCAACGGCACCTGGTTCATGCTTGCGCTTGACCTTCAGCCCACCCAAGACCTGGTCAGCCCAGTCCAGCGACTGCTCTAAAAACCTTGCGGATTCAAACATCTCGTCTGCAATGCCCAGCTCAACAACCTCTTGTGGCTTGAGCATGCGGTTTTGTTTCAGTGGGTTTTCTAAAATCACCTTGAGTGAGTTCTTAATCCCAATCAGGTTTGGCAGCAGGTATGCCCCACCCCAACCTGGAATTAGGCCAATAAAAACCTCGGGCAGTGCAACCGCGGGAGCGGTGGCATTAATGGTTCGGTAGTTGGCATTCAAAGCAATCTCTAAACCCCCACCAAGCGCCAATCCGTTGATAAACACAAAGCTTGGAACCCCAAGGTCGTCTAGCTTCTCAAGGGCATAGTGACCCAGTTCTGCAATCAAACGACCAACATGACGGTCCTTGATCTCTTGAACCTTGGAAAGATCAGCACCAGCGGCAAGGTAGTAGGGCTTGCCGGTAACCGCAACGCCGTGAATCTCTCCTTTGGCAGCACGCTCTTTGAGCTCATCGAGCTTCCCAGCAAACTGCAGAAGCGTGTGCGGGCCCAGGGTGTTTGGACGGTTGTGGTCCTTGCCATTGTCCAAAGTTAAAAGCGCGATGACCCTGCCGGATGGCATGTGAACATCTGACACGTAGGAGTGAGTTACTACCTCGTCCTTATCTTCCAGAAGCGGTGCGAAGCGTTCCATTACTTACCCCTGTAGTTCGAGTTTTCCCAAATAACGGTTCCACCCATACCAAGACCGATACACATCGTGGTCATGCCATAGCGAACCTCGGGGTGATCCCCAAAGTGAGCTGCCAGCTGGTTCATGAGTCTGACGCCACTGGATGCCAGCGGGTGACCCATTGCAATCGCTCCACCCCAGGGGTTTATCTTCGGATCATCATCGGCAATGCCGAAGTGGTCCAAAAAGCTCAATACCTGAACCGCGAAAGCCTCGTTGATCTCGATGAGACCAATGTCTTCCATCTTCAGGCCAGCTTTTTCCAGGGCCTTCAGGGTCGCCGGCACGGGTCCATAGCCCATGACCTCTGGCTCAACTCCGGCAAATGCAAAGGAAACCAGCTTCATCTTTGGCTTTAGAGAGTATTTCTTGACCGCGTCAGCTCCGGCCAACAGCGACATCGTTGCGCCATCGGTCAGCGGTGAGGCATTGCCAGCGGTGACCTTGCCATGGGGGCGAAACGGGGTCTTTAGACCCTGCATGCCCTCCATGTTGGAATCTGGGCGAAGCAGTTCATCGCGATCAACCAGTTTCCAGCCCTCGGCACTGGCGGCCGAAACGGGAATTAGATCCTTTTGAATCTTGCCGTCGCTGTAAGACTTGGCGGCTTTTTGTTGGCTTGCAACCGAGTAGGCGTCGGCCCTCTCCTTGGTTAGCTGTGGGAAGCGGTCGTGCAGCTTCTCAGCGGTCATGCCCATGTTCATGGCGCTTGGGTCAACCAGCTTCTCAGCTAGAAACCTTGGGTTTGGGTCAGCCATCTCACCCATTGGGTGGTGACCCATGTGTTCCACGCCCCCTGCAAGTGCGACGCTGTAGGCACCGATGCCGATTGCACTTGCAGTGGTGGTGACCGAGGTCATCGCCCCCGCACACCAGCGGTCAATTGAATATCCCGGGACCGTGTTTGGAAGCCCGGCCAAAATGCTCGCGGAGCGACCAATCTGCAGGCCCTGGTCACCAATCTGGGTTGCGGCAGCAATGGCAACATCGTCAATCGCATCCTTCGGAACCTCTGGGTTTCTATCCAGCAGCCCGATCATGGTCTTTACGACCAAATCGTCGGCTCTGGTGTTCCAGAAGACACCCTTCTCGCCGGCCTTGCCGAATGGGGTTCTTACTCCGTCAATGAAGTAAACGTCTTGGCTTTGCATTAGTTCCTAACCAGTGTCTTTTTTCCAGCTTGTCTTGCAGCCTCATCTGCCGCAAGGTTGGTGCCAATCAGTTCTGGTCTTAGCAAGAACGCGTCAACCAGTGACTCAAGGTGGGGGCGAAGCCTTGGCAGCAACCTGCCATCGATGTAGTCGGTAATTGCCTCGGCCCTAGCGCTTGAGAGCCTGCCGTTCACGACATACCAGGCCATGTTTTCCTCAAGCAGTGTGAAGCCGTAGAGGTCTCGAAGCCAGGTCAGGATCTTCACGGAATCGTGGTCCTTGATGCTCTTGATTGCCGTAGTGAAGGCTTCCCACATGATCAGCTCTGCATGAGCCTTGGCTGCCAGAATCAGGTCATTTTGATAGCGGTTGAACAGCTCTGCTTGCTTCTCCTTGTCCTTGGGGCCAGCGGTTTTCAGCTTGTTGGCGAGGTTCGCAACCATCGTATGAACCCGATCGGTTAGCAGCTGGTGCTGGTGCTCCTCTTCCTTCACATACCCCACCGAGCGGGCGGTTGAGCCAAAGTCCACGATGTTCTGAGCCAAGCCGCGCAATCCACCGCGGTGGATGGCAGCATCTCCAACAGCACCTGCAACGTAAGTGGCTAAAGTGCCAAAGTCTGGAGACTTAAAGGCCTTGGCGTAGTCAGCAAGTAGACGCTTGGCCACCAGCTGCAACAAAACATTGTTGTCGCCCTCAAAGGTCACGTAGATATCCAAATCTGCACGCATGCCGGTGAGCTGGTGCTCTGCCATGAAGCCCTGCCCACCGCAGGCCTCGCGAGCCTGCTGAATGGTGTCCAGCGCATACCAGGTCGAGAGCGCCTTGCCGGCTGCGGCAACGGTCTCTAGGTCAGAGCGGTTCTCCTCGGTGTCACCCTCTCCAGAGAACACGACGTGGAATTGTTCCAAAAGTTCCTGGTGGGCAAAGATCTGCGCATAGGTTCTTGCAACCAGCGGAATCAAGCGGCGCTGGTGGCGCCCGTAATCCATTAGAACTTTCTCTTTGCCGTCTGGTCCAGGGAACTGCCTGCGCTCGAGGCTGTAGCGAATTGAAATATCCAATGCCTTTTTCTGGGCGTTGACAACCGCACCCACCAAAGAGACCCTGCCCTGCACCAAAGCACCAAGCTGAGTGAAGAATCTGCGTCCCGGGCTGTCAATCGATGAGGTGTATTCACCTGCGTCAGTGACATCCGCGTAGCGGTTTAGAAGGTTTGCCTTGGGGATCCGAACGTTGTCAAAGAACAACCGACCATTGTCGATGCCATTTAGACCACCCTTGAGGCCGTCGTCTTCTGATCCAACACCCGGCAGCAGCTTGCCACGCCTTCTGATTGGAACAAAGAAGGCGTGAACGCCGTGGTTTTCACCCTCGGTGATCAGCTGGGCAAAGACCACTGCTGCTTCGCCGTGCTTTGCGGCATTGCCGAGGTAGTCCTTGTAGCTGTGGCGATCTGGGGTGTGAATAACAAACTCTTTGCTTGCTGGGTCGTAGGTGGCCAGCGTGCCAATCGAGGCAACGTCCGATCCGTGACCGGTCTCGGTCATGGCAAAGGCGCCTGGGGTGTCTAGGTTTACTGCCCCCGGCAAGAAGGTCTTGTGGTGGTAGTCGGTGCCCAGGTACAAAATCGCCGAACCAAACAGACCCCACTGCACGCCAAACTTGATCTGTAGCGATGGGTCTGCGAAGACCAGCTCCTCGAAGCTTGAGAGCGAACCACCTGGGTTTCGCTGTCCACCGAGTTCCTCGGGGAAGCCGTACTGAGTGGCGCCCTCGCGAACCAGCGTCTTCAGGCCGTCAAGAACGATCTCGCGGTGCTGCTCGAATGATGCACCTAACGGCTTGGATAGCTTTTTATTGATGATCACCGAGCGGGTGTGACGACGGATATCGGCCCAACGGCCAAGAATCCGCTCGCCAACTTCAGCAACGTCTAGTTGAATCTCATCTTTGATATTCATGTTTCACCTCGCCCCTAGTAAATGCGAGTTCTGCGCGGTTGCAAAGGGTGTTGCTGAAAGTTCTCGGTGGCAAACAAATCAGAGATTCAGGTGAAGTGGTCTATTGGAGGATAACTACAAAAAAGCGGCCAGGAAATTACCTACTTCTCACAAAACTAATTGCCCTCAAATACTGCTGGTGTCTTGGTAATAAAGGCCTGCATGCCCCTTTGGACATCCTTGGTCTGCAGTAGTTCGCCCAGTCGGCTAAAGACCTCGGTGCGCTCTTGATCAACATCAAGCGCTCTTGAGGAGGCGAGAGTTGCCTGGACGGCCAAAGGCGCTTGGGCCGCAATCCGGTTCGCTATCTCAAGTGCCAAATCAAATTCTTGGCCAGGCTCAACAAGCTGGGTCACGATATTCATTTCTTTGGCCTCAATAGCCCCGAAGCTATCCCCGGTTAGCAAATAGCGCATGGCATTGGCATGGCCCGCGGCTCTTGGAAAGCGAATCGTGCCACCACCAAAGGGCATGATGCCGCGGGTCACTTCAAGCTGGGCAAATTTAGAGTCACTGGCCGCAATAACCACGTCGGAGGCGAGCGCTAATTCAACACCGAGGGTGAAACAGGTTCCTCGAGTTGCCATCACCACTGGCTTAGAGACCTGCTTGGTTGCCATGCCCCAGGGGTCAAGCCCGCCCTCTGGCACCAGTGAGAGCTGACCACCCATGAGCCTTGGTCCAAGATCCATTAGGTCTAGCCCCGCGGTGAAGTTCTCGCCGTGAGCAAAGACCAAACCAACTCTAAGTTCGGGGTCTGAATCCAGCTGGCCATAGGCCAGTGCTAGGCCGTGCAGCATCTCAAGGTCTGCGGCGTTTAGTTTTTCCGGTCGATTTAGGCCAATAAGTAAAACGTGGCCGCGAATCTCGGTGGTTATCTTGGTCGTCGTTGACATGCGGCAAAGACTAAAGGCTTTCGGTTAGTTGAGCTACTCGCTGTGGGGAAATTCTCAGAAGCACACCAATGTCTCGCATGCTCAGGCCTTCTTTTCGAAGGGTTGCAACAACCTCACGGATTTCCCTAGACGCCTGTTCTTGAAGTTTGTTTGCCTCGCGCATCTTGTTTTGCGCGGCCTCTAGGTCACACATGATCCCCGGCATCGAGGTCTCGACCCTGACAATGATGTCGCAGCGGTCAATTCCTTGGAACTCGTGGACCAGATCCTTGATCTGCTCGGTGGCAAGATCCAAGCGTTTTGTGGAGATCAACAGGTTGTCTAGCTCCGGCACCCTGACGCGCCAGCCCCCGGCTTTGCGCTCGCACTCTGCCTTGATCTCCATGTTTCAGATGGTAGCAAGGAAAGCGTCACGTGACAGGTTTTATCAAGTCGCACTAGACAGCTTTGCCGACTAGGCGTATTTTGCCGTTGAAGCCAAGCTATGAGCTCTAAACTTGCGCCCAACAACAGCGAGAAGGTGTATCGATGTCCGCAAAATGGACTTTTCTTAGTCACCACGCTCACGTGCTCATAGCTCTTGACCGCAATCCCGATGCCCGAATTGACGAGCTGGCTGAAATCCTGAACCTCACCAGCCGCTCGGTGGTGAATGTGCTACACGACCTGGTTGATGGCAAGTACCTAACCAAAACCAAGGTTGGCAGGCGCAATAACTACCAGATCAACCGTGAGGCCAGTTTGCGCCATTCAACAAGCGCAGAAAAAAGCGTGGGCGATCTAATCGATTCGCTGGGTAAGTTTCACTAAATCTTTTTCTTGGGCCAGGTCAAAATAATCGACCCTGCGGCCAGGCCCAAAAGCGGCACCAGCCCTAGAGCCAGCGTTACCGTCACCCCCCACGCGGCCACAATGCCGGTGATCGTGTTTAGCACCACGCCATACCAAATCTTGATTCGACCCCTGCGGGCCAAAACCGCAATACCGATATTTACGATGCAAAGCAGAATCAACCCGACATAGATGCTGGCAACTAGAACAGCTAACGACTCCATAGCTAGAGCCTAGGCAATTGCTAGCGGTCTGGGTCGATTACGGTCTGCGAGCCTCAGGTCCACAAGAAGCAGGTTTCGTGCCCTAAGCTAGGCCAATAGGTGAAATTTATTTCTATCTTTCACAATCTGTTAGGAAAGCGCTTTGGGTCTGGAACTCGCAATACAAAACCTGGTGTCACCGCCGGTGTTGGCATTTGCTCTGGGTCTTTTTGCGGTGCTTCTAAAATCTGACCTTCGGCTTCCGGAGGCCGTCTACCAGGGTCTTTCTATCTACCTGCTTTTGGGTATCGGTATCAAGGGTGGTGTAGCGCTCTCGCAGTCCTCTGTTGCAGAGATTTCCCTGCCGCTACTGGGCACCTTGGCCCTGGGTCTAGTGGTTCCGGTGCTGGCCTACTGGGTTCTTAGCGGAGTGACAAAACTTGGAGCAGTAAATAAGGGGGCAATTGCCGCGCACTACGGGTCAACCTCACTGGTTACCTTCACCGCCGCCCTGGTTTTTGTTGAAACCAGTGGCTTTCAAGTCGAGGGCTATGTCACCACGCTGCTGGCTGTTTTACAGAGATTCCCGGCATCACGGTCTGCTACTGGCATCCAGGGCACTTGGCCGAAGTGTGAACTGGGGTGAGGGCGATCCGCGAGGTGTTGACTGGAAGATCGACCCTGTTGTTGGCGGGGGGCTAGTACTTGGCTATCTAACCGGTGAGTCTGGCTATGAGCGCATCGAGCCGCTGTTTGGTGGCCTGTTCACCGGAATCCTGACGCTGTTTTTGCTTGAATGGGCATTGTTGCTGGTCGCGAACTGCCAGATCAAAAAGGCAGGGTTGGCTGGTCGGGTTCGCCCTTGTTTTCCCGCTTCTGTCGGAACCCTCGGGGTGTTGGTAGGTCACCTGACCGGCATGGGGAATTGGCGGTGCTGCGGTTTTGGGTGTTCTGGTGCAAGTGCCTCATACATTGCAGCTCCCGCAGCGGCGGTCAGGCTCGCACTGCCAGAGGCAAGTCCCGGGCTGTACTTGACGGCGAGCCTTGGAATTACCTTCCCGTTCAACCTCATTATTGGAATACCGCTACTGCTCGCACTAAACGGGTATGGAAGGAATGGGGCTGTGATTCTGAAGCAACGCAAGTGTCTAACGGTTGTGGTTGAGGCCGCCTTAGAGCAAAGGCTCATAAGGACATTCAGCGCCTGGGAGCCAAGGGCGCTTCACCGTCTCGCCCGCACACACGGCCAAGGACCCAGAAACCAAAGAACCGGGATCTCGAGGGTAGCAACATCAGGCTTGAAACAGTTTTGAGCAATGACGTTTTAGAGCAGATCCTCGAGCTGTTAGAAACCAACTACTTTCCCCACTATGCCTGCAGCGCCTGGGTCTCTTTGGTTGAGGTGGTTAGGGACGAGCGCTACTAGCGGTTGGTGATGTGGTCGTAGTTGCCGTCGCCGTAGCTGGCCTTCACCTCTGAGATAACCACCTGGTAGCCCCTTATACCAGCGGGCGTATTTCTCTTTGGCCTCCCTGGTCGCTAAGGAAAATTCCGGACACTTTCTGGTCCTTGAAGTAATAGATCGTTCAGCGGTGAGCTTGTCCCTCCGAAAACCAGCGATCAACACCCAAATAGCCCGGCATTGCCTCGGCGTAGTCATGACCAGCTTGTCAGGCGGTAAAACTCTTCGTCATACTCACCAGGGGTGAAGATAAATGAACAGGCAAACATTTTCTAAGGCTAGTTCGTAGAATCGCGAGGAACATGGAGCTCTTGATACGGCAACTGGTGCCTGCAGATAAAGAAGTGGCTGGTGCTCTGGCGGGGGCTACCTAAGTTCATGCCCAGGAGCTCAGTGATGAGCAAACCGAACTATCTTGGAACAGGCTGCTGCACTCTCAGGACGGCCTAAACGCCCTCGTCGCACAAAGTGGCGATGAACTGGTTGGCTGGCGCATTTTCTGGACCCCCTCAACCTGGATCAACACAAAGATCTCTACCTGGAGGAGGGACCTCTTTGTCTTGCCTTCGCATCGGAAAATGGGGATCGCGGATGCACTAATAGTCACTTCAAGACCATTTGCCAGCACTGACCGGGCAAAAAAGATTCATTGGCAAACCCACAAAGACAACGCAGTTTGCCAAAAACTCTACGACAAAGTCGCGAAGCAGTCGAATTTATCGTTTACAGGCAAGTTCAGTAGCGGCGAAGATTGACCTAGCATTCAAGGATGCTTACTCCAGAAAACTTTTTCAGCCCTCGCTCAATCGTCGCTCGACTAGAGATTTCTTACCCCATAGAAGAAACCGCTCAAAGAGATACTGAGCGAGGGTCTAACCGCCCCAAGCTGGTCCAACACCAGGCCCTTTGCGGTTGCGGTGGCAAGCGGTGAAAAGCGGGACAAAATTGGCAGGCTCTGGTTTCAAGGCTGAGAGATTCAAAGAAAGCCAGGCATGGGCGCAAACCCCACGTCATCCCATACAGCTGGACTGGTTAGGCGCAGCCAGAGAGTCAGCAAGGGGATCTATGACACCTTGGGTATTGACCGCAATGATGCGACTGCCAGATTCAGCTTCTGGAGCGGAACTGAGTTCTTTAGGCTCCAACCGCACTGTTTTTCTTCACCACCGGGGTGGATCAGTTTGGAACCCTGGATCTAGGTCTTTACATGCAGACCGTGATGCTGGCAGGTCAGGGGTATTGGCAGTTGCCCACAGAAACCTCAGCAACTACCGGACATCATCAAGGCAGAGTTTGAAGTCAGCGATGACTACGCACTGGTTGCAGCATGAGCATTGGCTACCCATCTGACCACCCAATCAGCAGTTTGGGAGCTGAGCGCTGCCAATCGAGGGACTTGCTGCTGCCACAAAAATAATGAAAAACCCCTCGAAGGAGGGTTTTCACTTTGTGGAGACTAGGGGGGTCGAACCCTGACCCCCTGCTTGCAAAACTGGGTGCTCTACCAACTGAGCTAAGTCCCCAAAACGAGCCTTCCCTAGTGGAAAGTGCTCACCGTGGGCCTAGGAGGACTTGAACCTCCGACCTCTTCATTATCAGTGAAGCACTCCTAACCACCTGAGCTATAGGCCCGCAGGCAGTGCAACATTACTAGAAAGTCGGGATCCTTACAAACCCCCAACTTTGCTAGTTGTTGGTGAAGGTCAGTGAGACCCCACCAATCAACTTTGAGATCAGGTTAAAAAATCGTTGCCCAGATGGCTGCAAGGGCGGTTGAGAGCACGATATTTAGAAGTGCAAACGTGACTGCGGTCGACATCACGTTATCGAAACTCAGATTCAGGTTAAATGGTTCTGTTCTCCCAAAACCGAGAACAACAGGCTGCCAATTGAGAAAATACCCCGAATTGGCAAGTACTGACCAAAGCAACCAGGCTCCAACAACGATTCCGGTCGGAAGCGATTGAAATAAACCAACCTTGACGGACCAAACCTCGATGGAGCGAAGCAGAGGCGGACCTGCGCGCGGTTCCTTGGGTCTACTCTGCCGATTGAACAGCTTCGCCATCGTGTGCTCCTTCAGCTTCTGTCTCAACGCAGACTCTAGATTACGCTCTGTGTTTTGGCCAGCGACAAAACTGAGTCGCGTGTCTTCGATCTAGCAAAACACGACGCCCATGGTGTCACGTCCCTTAGCGGGGACTTCAGAGGCGAATGTCCTGATGACCTTGCCGGAGGCAGAACAACAAAACCTCGTCGGTTTCTTCAACGATTAGAGCCGATCAAATCACCGCGCGCTTTTTCGTCAAGCAGCGACCTTGATCCCAATGCCACCGCGCTTTTGAACCCGGTGATCCGCGGCGGTTCGCTTCGCATAGCCACCAACGGTGACCACAAAAACAAGCCGACTCGCCAATCACGCTCGCAGATAACAGCTGTCTCCCTTGCGGAAAGACATGCCCATCACACCAGAGTGTCGCGTCCCCATTGGGCGCGTAGTCGTACCGGCACTGAATCTGATCGACATGCCCTTGCGGCTTACCAGCAGTACGTCGTTCTCCTCGTTTACCAGCATGGCGTTCACCAGCTCGTCGCCTCACGCAGCTTGATGGCGATGTGCCACCAGTTTCTTGGTGTCATAAAGCTCCAAAGCGGTCTTTTTAACAAGACCTCCCCTGTTGGCAAGCACCAGGTATGGATACTGCTGGCCAGTCCTTCAGGTCAATAACCTCTACGACTCGCTCTTCGGGTTGCAGTGCCAACAGATTGGCATTGCTGGCCCTTGGAACGTCCGGACTCGCCCGAATCTCGTAGACGGAACGATAGACCCGCCCGGTGTTGAAATTGAAGAACATCAGCCAGTGGTGAGTGGTGAAACGATAAAGTTTTGCACCACGTCATCGGCTCTCAGGTGGCACCCTTCACGCCCTTGCCACCGCGGTGTTGAGCCTCGATAGTTATCGCTTCTGGTGCGCGATGTAACCACCCGTGGTCAGCGTGACAACCATCTCCTCAACTGGGGATTAGGTCTTCGACACTGACATCACCGTCATAACCTGGCAGTATCTCGCTTCGGCGGTCATCGCCATACTTTGCGGCAATCTCGGCAAGTTCTTCGGAAACTGATCCGCGCTGCACTTTAGGGTCGGCAATAATTCGCTGGAACTCGGCTATCTGCTTTTCTAGCTCTGCTGCCTCGTCGATAATCTTCTGTCGCTCAGGGGCGGCCAGCTGGCACGACTGCATGTTCAGAATTGCACGAGCCTGCAGCTCATCGATATCCAGAGTTTGATCAGACCGTCTCGGGCATCCTCAACAATTGGCACTGCGCCTAATAAGTGCAATTACCTCATCAGGGCGTCGAGCGCCTTCAGGTAACCACGCAGAATGTGGGCTCGCTCTTCAGCCTTGCGCAAGCGGAACTGAGTTCTTCTGACGATTATGTTTATCTGGTGTTCTACAGTTGGTGATAAAGCCGTCTATGGACAGCGTCCTTGGGATGCCGTCAACCAGCGCCAACATGTTGGCAGTTCTCCTGCAACTGGGTGTACTTATAGAGATTGTTTAGAACCACTCTGGCCACCGCGTCGCGCCTTTAGCGACGACTAGGCGCTTTGGCCGGTGCGACCAGATGTCATCACGAATGTCAGCAACACCGGTGACCCCTTTTCTTACGACCAGCTCAGCGATCTTCAGCGCCAGGTTGTCTGGGTTTACCTGGTAGAGTTCGGTAAACCACCAGGCAGGTGCGGTTTACAGCTCTTCAGCGTTGACTACCGCTCGCATCGTGATTGAACCTCAGCCGGTGCGGTAGGCGTCTTCGATTCCCTGCGGCCAAGAATCTGAGCGCCGGTCGGGAGTCTGGTCCATAATCTTGATCAGCTCTTCATTTAGGCCTCTCCCGTTACCTCGGGTTAGAAAGCACGTACTGTGCGGCCGCAGAAGTCTCGCGCCCGGGTTATGCGGCGGGATGTTGGTCGCCATTCAACGGCAACTACCGATGGAGCCATTGACCAACAGGTTCGGGAACGGGGGCAAGATTGTCGCTCCTGGGTCCTGCCGTCGTAGTTGTCTTGGAAATCAACGGTTTCCTCATCGATGTCTCGGACCATCTCCATTGCCAAAGGCCATCTTGCACTCGGTATAGCGCGGAGCTGCAGCCAGGTCATTGCCGGGGAACCGAAGTTGCCCTGGCCCCAAACCAGTGGGTAGCGCAGGTTCCAGTCTTGGACCAGTCGCACCAAAGAGTGTCGTAGATCGCGGTGTCCGCCGTGCGGGTGGAACTGACCCATGACGTCGCCCACCACTCGAGCACTTAGAGAATTGTTTGTCTGGGCGGTAATACCGTCGTACATCGCGTAGAGCACCTGCGGTGCACCGGCTTAAACCCGTCGCATCTGGAAGTGCTCGGCCGACGATAACGCTCATCGCGTAGTCGAGGTAGCTGCGCTGCATCGACCCTCAGGTCGATTTTGTCAATTTTGTCCATCTGGTTTTCTGCCATTTTCTCTCCTGCCTGAATATCCAGAAGCGGACGTCTTTGGCATTGCGCTGAATAAAGTTCCTGCGGCTCTCGACGTCTTCACCCATCAGGGTGGAAAAGATTTCGTCCGCGGCGCGGCGTCATGAGTGTGATTTGCAATAGCGTTCTGGTCGCGGGTTCATTGTGGTTTCCCACAATTCGTCGTAGTCCATCTCACCCAAACCCTTATAGCGCTGAATTGAGTTTCCTTGGGTAGCTTCCGACCGGCAACCCCGCTCAGAGCTGCCTCGCGCTCACGGCATCGGTGAACACTCGTGTTCAGAGTTTGACCCTTGATTTTGAATAGTGGCGGTTGCGCCATGTAAACGTATCCGTGCTCGTTAACGGTCCTCATGTACCTGAATAAAAGTGTCAGCAGCAGGGTTCTGATATTGTTGGCCATCAACATCATCTGCCATCAAAACGCACTTGTGGTAGCGAATCTTCGAAACATCAAAGTCCTCGCCGATGCCGGTGCCAAAAGCGGTGATTGACCTGAACCTCGGTATTGTGGGGCCCTGTCGAGTCTTGCCTTCTCGACGTTCAGGATCTTGCCACGCAGAGCAAGATGGCCTGAGTCTCTGGGTCGCGACCACGAACCGCGGAGCCTCCGGCCGAGTCGCCCTCAACGATGTAAATCTCAGAGACAACCGGGTCTCTTGAGGAGCAGTCCGCAGCTTGCCCGGCATGCCAGTTCCAAAAGACCTTTCGTCTGGTTGCCTCACGAGCCTTACGACGGCCATTCTTGCGCTGGCCGCCTGTATCACCTTTCGAACCACTTCCTTTGCTGAACTGGGTTTCTCTCCAGCCAGTCTCCCAACTGGTCATTTACCACGCTGCACAAATGCCTTGGCCTCGGTGTTTCCCAGCTTGGTTTTGGTCTGACCCTCAAACTGAGGTTCGGGTCAGCTTGACTGAAATAACACCGTTAGGCCTTCTCAACATCGTCACCAGTTAGGTTTTCATCCTTTTCCTTGAGCGGGTTTTATCTCTCGCATACTTATTCAAAAGCGAGGTGACGCTGCCCGGAAACCCTCCTCGTGTGTTCCACCCTCGCTTAGTGTTTATGGTGTTGGCGTAGGTGTGGACGCCCTCGTTGTAGCCGGTGGTCCACTGCATCGCAGACTCAGCCGAAATTGTCTTTCGCAGTTTCGGTCTCAATCGAGATCACTTCGTCGTGAATTGTTTCGACCTTTTTGGCTGAATTCAGATACTCGACGTAATCGATCAGACCGCGCTCATAGTGGTAACTGTCAGTGCGTTAGATTTGCGTTCGTCCAACGGGGTAATTCGCAATCCCTTATTCAAAAGCACATCTGCTGGAAACGCAGTCGCAAGGTCTCGTAGTCAAAGTCAACGGTTTCAAAGATTTCAGCACTGGGGTGAACCAGTCGTGGTTCCGGTTTCCTTGGTTGCAGCGCCCTTACGCAGCGTTGCGTCAGGAGGAACGCCAATTGAAATCTTGTTCCCAGGTGAAGCCGTCTCTTCTAACCTGCACCGAAAGCGTGCTGGAAGAGCGTTTACAACCCGAAGCTCCAACGCCGTGCAAACCACCCGAGACAGCGTAACCGCCGCCGCCGTTTCCACCGGCGTGGAGCACGGTGAGTACAACCTCAACGGCCGGTCTTTTTCTATCGGGTGCATGTCAACCGGAATCCGCGACCGTTGTCGCTGACTCCTAATGTCTCCGGTTTTGTGATGACAGCCTGGATGTCGTCGCAGTGCCCGGCGAGGGCTTCGTCTACCGAATTATCGACGATCTCGTAGACCAGTGATGTAGACCTTGGGCCGGTCGAACCGATCTGCATACCGGGTCTTTTTCAGACACCTCTAGTCCTTCGAGCAGATCTCCGGCGTCGTAGTTTTGTTCTTGTTTGGCATATTCAGTACTTCCGTTCGGGTTAGCTCCACTGAAATGCAGTTCTGGACTGGCTTAGATTCGGTTTGCTAACCCTAGATTCTACCTCAGAGCGATTAAAACCGTGGGATATGCTCTTTACCCATATGTGTCGCGCGGACCACGCCCTGGGACGATCTGGGTCACTTCTTCCAACTCGGTGCCGCGGTCCAATAAACCTGATTTGGTCGATTTCAAGATCTGGGTGCAACTCGTGGATCTTTAACTTAAATTTGAGACTCTAGTAATCGAAGCTGGGTTACCCATGCGGTGGGCAGCGAACATTAAAGGGTTTTGCGCTCAAGGTCCTCAGGGAGCAGGCAGCTGCGGACTCCGGACCCACAACCTTCTCCCACTGGGTAAAAGTGTTGCCTTCTCAGGTTTGATGTCCAGTTAAATTCGCAACATCTGATCGACGCTGTCTTTGGCGGTTATTGGCTTCCGGCCCGAGTCAAATGGTTGAGCCGCGCTTTGATTTTCGCTTCGACGCTTGGCATCTTTTGGATTTCAGGCCGTGGCTATTTTTAGAAAGGTCTTGAAAAACCCATCATATATCAAAGTTGATCTTCACAGTTACCTCACCCCCAAGACTGAATACTTGAGCCCACTGAATTATCAGGGCCATCTGTCGATCCGCTGCGGTAATTATTACCTGCTCGTATGGAAGCACGAACTCCAGTAATCGCTGCCTGCGTCGGTGTCAGGAACTGCAAAAACATCATCTAACAGCAACACCGGGTCGCCCAGGTTCGGGTCTCCTCTGATCATGCTCGCTAGGGCGAGCTGCCCAGGCCAACGCCGGGGACCAGGCCTCTCCCTGTGAGAGGCGTGGCTTCGCGCAGTGAGCTGAACAAACTGAATCAACAGTTCGTCGCGATGCGGCCCAGCCAGGGTTAGCCCGCGTTCAAGCTCACGATTTCGATTTTGCATCGGCTGATCGCGAAACATCGTTGTCAAGACACTCCCTGTCGCCGGGGAGCTCACTTAGGTCGTCGTCATCACCAATGGCAGAGACCGGGGTGAGGTTGATTTCCTCTTCGGCGCTGAAGGTTTTGAATAAAAATCAGACAGCAGTGGCCGATGGCGGTTATGAGCTCAAGTCGACCAAGGGTTATTTCAGCACTTAAGGCAACCAGCTGATCGTCCAAATATCAGGCGTGCTCAAATCAGGATTTTGGTTTGTCTTGCAGATTTCAAGGTGCGTTTCGCTGCTTTAGAACTCGCTCGCCAGTCTGATTGAACGCCCGAAATCTAGGTTTTTGCTTTGTGCCAGGCTCCGTCAAGAAATTATATCGATGGGGTCGCGGCGAATCAGATCGAGATCTTCTGGCGCAAACATCACTGCATAATGAGACCTAAAACCTCTGCCGGCTTGCGCATCTGGTTGCCGTTTACAAAATATCTGTTTGGGTTTTGCCGATATTCCAATACCACAAGAGCTCTCGCTGTGCATGGTTACCACGCACCACCAGCTGAGCTGATGGTTGCTTACCTGATTAGGTTTTGATAACCCGGAAACCTGTGTGATTTTAGGTTGGAGAAACTGAATTGCCTCCACAAGGTTTGTCTTCCCTCTACATTGGCTCCATAAAGCAGGTTTGGGCGGGCTTCAGGGTTATCGTAGTTGGTAATTTCTGAAGTCGGTTGGCTACATTCACCCCTAAGCCACAAAGGCATCACCTGCTAGGAGACCAGGAGTTTGGCTGCGGTAGATATACCTGAAACCCCTGAGCGCTACCTTTTGAATCGGCAGCACTTATCAGAACCGGGCCAGGCTTATTTGGATTCGATGGATTTACTGTGAACCCCAGCTTTACTGATTCAGCGCCAATACCGGTGAGTGCGTCTACCAAAACTGTGGCCTTAGCGAAACGGTTATTTCTTCACCTGTCGAGCAGCTCACCTGTTCCGATGCATCCGCAACATCAGAGCCAATGGATTCGAGGCTGAGCGTGGAGGCGGTGAAATTTATAACGCAGGGTTTTTCACGATCAATACCAGAACCTTCCTTTGTAGCATCCAGTAGGTCGTGGGTGTTTACAACTGCAAAGAATTATCGGTCTGTTCAGGGAATAGCTGAAGAACGGCGGGATATTTACCCTTTATGGTTGCCGTTGCCACCGACTTATTGCCGACCGCAAAACCAACCATTTCTCGTTCTCCCTCTCAAACGAGCTCAAATCTCCATCGCCACTGAAGGTTTTGCTATTTCTGAAACCACGCGTCAGGATGAGGATTTCCTTTCAACAGCCACCCCCTGCCAAGCGACTTGATTTACTGCAACTCGGGATCGGTCCGTGGAAACCAGATTGGAGCTCCTTCAGCGCCGGCGGAGATCATTACTGCGGTTAGGACCGGGTTACCTCTTCTCTAGAAGCAGCTACCGCCACCTGTGCTACTGCATGAGCGAATGCTGAGGCAGAAACCTTGCCTGTTGCTTTTTGGAAGGGCGGGGGTCTGGATGGTCGGTGGTTGACATTTGCTGATAATGAAGATTTGCTCGATCCAGAAGAAACCCTGAACTCTGATTCTGATAGTTCAGTGAAACTGATTCAGCTGGGGAGTTTAGAAGCTATCTCTGCCAAAGTCTGGCCTGGACTAAAACTTTCTACACCTGGTTTGTGCAGCACAGTAACAGAGCTTTTTGCCGTTACTTCGTAGTCAAAAACGGACAGTGTGACTTGGTTGTCGGTTGCATCGATCATCACGCCCGATAGTTGTGGGAGCTGTGGTTTTGGAGAAAGAAGTCGAACAACAAATGAAATCGCATCGCTTAGTACTTCGCGGTCTGCTTGGAATTTCATGTTTTCCTCTGGTTTTGGGAAGTTTTATCTTGTCATAACTATCCCAGCTATTAGCGCTCGGAAAATCGTGGTCGTTATTTCTAATCCATTTCTCTATCTAATAACAACCAATAAGGGGCTGTGTAATTGTGAATAACTATGTTTTGGCTTTTGAGTGCTGAGAACTACAACGTTGTAACTTGTTTACACAGCTGTGTATAACCCTGTGTATAACTTGTTGTCCTGTGGGAAAATTTTGAACGGTAAACAGATCTAAGGCTAAATACAATGGGTTTTTACGACTTTTTACACAGAATTTGTGCAGTTTTCAACAACAAATTTTGAAAACTATTTGTGGTCGTCCTTGATTTTTTGAATTACTTCTGACACCTGGTTGTAGATGTAGCGACGCTCTCGCATTTGGGCGCTGATTTTTTTTGTGGCATACATAACTGTTGTGTGATCTCGGTTTCCAAAATGCGTTCCCAGCTTAGGAAGCGACAAGTCAGTGAGCTCCCGGCAAATGTGCATTGCGATCTGGCGTGCCAGTGCGACAGCCTGCTGTCTTCCGGAGCCAACGATGTCTTCCGGCGTTAGCTTGTAGTAGTTCGCGGTTGCGGTGATGATCTCCATGGGTGTGATTGTGGAGCCCTCAGCTATCGAGAAAGAGTCCTTCAAAACTGTTTGAATCAAGTCCATGTCTATTGCTTGGCGGTTTAGGTTCGCAAAAGCAGTAACTCGGATCAGGGTTCCCTCGAGCTCGCGGATGTTTGAGCTAATTCTTGAGGCCATATATTCGACAACCTCTTCGGGGATTGAAATTCGTTCGTTTGCGGCTTTTTTGCGAAGAATCGCGACTCTTGTTTCGAACTCCGGCGCCTGAATGTCTGTGATCAAGCCCCATTCAAAACGAGAAAGCATGCGCTCTTCAAATCCGGCCAGTTGCTTAGGTCTCAGGTCTGAAGTGATGACGACCTGCTTATTGTGATCGTGAAGAGTGTTGAAGGTGTGGAAAAAAGCTTCCTGGGTTTGGTCCTTGCCTTGAAGAAACTGAATATCGTCAACCAACAGGATGTCGACGTCTCGGTAGGCGTTTTGGAATTCATTTGTCTTGTTGTTTTGAATCGCATTAATGAAGTCGTTGGTGAATTCCTCACTTGAGACATATCGAACCTTGGTTCTTGGCTTCAAGTGCATCGCGTAGTGGCCGATTGCGTGCAGCAGGTGAGTCTTTCCCAAACCGCTGGAACCATAGATGAAAAGCGGGTTGTAGGCCTCGGCAGGAGCCTCAGCAACCGCAAACGCTGCAGCGTGAGCAAATCTGTTTGATCCCCCAGTGACGAAATTGTCAAAGCTGTACTTCGGGTTCAGCCTTGACTCTCCGGTTAGACTTACCGGCCCGGTTGCGGGGTCTCTTTCCCTCTGCACTGGCAGTGGTTCTGGCTCAAGGGCCACCTCCACGCGAATCGGCGACTGGAGCTCTTCATTGGTAATCGCCACAAACTTTGTTGGGCCACCAAACTCAGCCATCTCTCCGAGGGCGTCCAAAAGCAATTCCCTAAGTCTTTGCTGAAGCATCGACTTGGTTGTGTCGTTTGGGACTTCGATGTAAAGAGTGTCATCCAGGACCCCCTTTGGCACGGCTAGATCTAGATGACCGCGAAGATGAGGAGTAACCCGTGGATCCGAGGAAATTTTACTGACCAGGGATTCCCAAGTCCCGACAAGACCTGCGTCTGCCATTTATCACTCCTAAAACGAGGGTTATCCACAGAGTTTTACACAGCCCACGCCATTGTGGAAAAAGTGTCAACTCCTGTGGATAAGTCTTCAAGTTATCCCCAAAAAGTTCAGATTCGCCCATTCAACAAGAAAGTGAGGTCATAAATCAAATTTTGTCGGCGTGTCTTGCAGCTATTATGGACTATTAGGTGAGAGGCAAACACCGGAAGTCCAGAAACTTCATTCGGCCTTGACTATTTGTCTTGTGGGCTTTAGATTATGGAGGTTGTTTTGGACCTACAGTCCTACAGATCCAGGGAGACCACACAGTGAGCAAGCGCACTTTCCAGCCGAACAACCGTCGTCGTGCAAAGAACCACGGTTTCCGTGCCCGCATGCGCACTCGCGCCGGACGCGCCATCTTGGCCGCCCGTCGTCGTAAGGGTCGCATCGAACTCAGCGCCTAGGCCGCAATGTTAGCCCGCGAGAGCAGGCTGAGGTCCAGAGACGCCATCCGTGAAGTTATAAAAAACGGCAAGCGGTTCTCAAACCCGATAGCAACCATCCATTTCCTAACCTCTGATAGCAACCAGTTCGCTGTTGTTGCGTCAAGGTCGGTTGGCAATGCCGTAGTCAGGAACAAGGCGAAGCGACGCACTCGTGCCGTTCTTTCATCACTCTCGAGCCAAAACCCGGCCATCCACGCGGTGTTTCGGCTGCGAAGCGAATCGGCGAACGCGACTTGGGAAGAGTTTGAGGCTGGGATCCTTGAACTCATTGGCAGGGTGAGATGACGCCACTGAAATGGCTGTTGCTGCTGCCAAGAAATGTTTTGATTAGTCCGGTGCTGTTGTGGCGCAAGGTGATCTCTCCAACCTATGGAAATGTTTGTCGCTATTACCCTTCATGCTCTAGCTACGGGCTGCAGTCGCTGCAACAGCTTGGCGTTTTCAAGGGTTTGCCACTTACGCTTTGGCGAATTCTTCGATGTAATCCCTGGTCCGATGGCGGGGTTGACGAGGTTAGAACTGGCCCAAACTGGATTGCCATCGGACGGCTAGGATTTGTTATTCCGAACACTCAGAGAAAACAGGGGTAAACGTGGATCTGCTATGGCCCATTAAATGGCTCATCGAACTCATTCTGGTGTCCTTCCACACGCTATTTACCGCCGTGGGCTTGGACTTTGATTCTGGTGCTTCCTGGGTGCTTTCGATCGTTGGACTCGTATTGGTTGTCCGCGCTGCATTGATCCCAGTATTTGTAAAGCAAATTAAGTCCCAGCGAAACATGATGCTGGTTCAGCCCGAACTCCAAAAGCTTCAAAAAAAGTACAAGGGAAAGACCGACCGAGAGTCAAGAGAGCGGTTTGCCAAGGAGCAAATGGAGCTCTACAAGCGAACCGGCTCCAACCCATTCAGCTCCTGTTTGCCACTGCTATTGCAGATGCCAATCTTTATGGGTCTGTTCTTCGTACTAAACGACTCACAGCGAAACCAGGCCGGTGTTGGGCTATTGGTTCAAGAGTTAGCGCTTTCCTTCTCGCAGGCAGAGATTTTTGGGGCAAAACTGTCGGCAACCTTCTTCTCGAGTGACTCGCTAAACGTAAAGATTTTGGCCGGCATCATGATCGTTCTGATGTCGGGCTCGCAGTTCATCACCCAAAAGCAGATCATGGCCAAGAATCAGAATCCTGATGTCGCCAACAGCCAGTTCATGCAAACCCAGAAGATTTTGCTTTACGTATTGCCCCTGGTGTTTTTAGTTTCGGGAGTTACCTTCCCGCTGGGCGTTATGACCTACTGGCTAGTTTCGAACTTCTGGACCATGGGTCAGCAGTTCGTTGTTATTCGAAACATGCCCACTCCTGGTTCCCCAGCGTTCAAGGAGCGACAGGAGCGCCTTGCCAAGAGGGGCAAGCCGCTAGATGAGACCCCAACCCTGAAAGCGGAGACTGAGGCAGAGCCAGAGGAGCCGCAAAGCCCCCAACGCCAGCAGCCCGTTAGTAAAAACCGAGCCAAGAAAAAGAAGAAGAAATGACCAGTGAGCAGGACTTAGAGCAAGAGGGCGAAATCGCCGCAGACTTCATAGAAGAGTTTTTGGACGTCGCAGACCTAGACGGAGACCTCGAGATCGAGTTCCGACAGGAGCGCGTCTACATAAGCGTCTCGAGTGACGAGGAGTCGAACCTTGGAACGGTTTCCAAGCCAGAAACAGTCGAGGCACTTCAGGAACTGGCGCGCCTCGCGGTGCAGTCCAAGACCGGCGAAATGAGCCGGTTGATCTTGGATGTGGGGGGTTCCAGAGCCGCCAAGACCGAACAGCTTCGCAATCTGGTTGAGCGCAGCGTGGAAAAGCTCGAGGAGACGGAAAAAGAGCAGCACCTCAAGCCGATGTCTTCTTATGACCGCAAGCAGGTCCACGACATGGTTTCTGAGGCTGGCTTCGTTTCGGAGTCCGAGGGTGTTGGCAAAGAGCGCCACATAGTCATCCGCAAGGCTTAATGTTTCACGTGAAACGGAGGCTTCGTGACCGGCGTTGATTTCGAACCTGAACCAGCTGCAGCAGCGGAGATATTCGGTGCCCAAGTTGATCTTGCCCGTGCCTACACCTCGCGCCTCGCGCAAGACTCTGAGACCTTTGGCCTGCTGGGTCCTCGCGAACTGCCAAGAATTTGGGGCAGACACGTAATAAACAGCGCACTTCTGGTCGAGCTGGTAGCGAGCGGGACCAAGGTTGCGGATATTGGAAGTGGTGCTGGGCTTCCCGGAATCCCAATGGCAATTGCTAAGCCAGACGCACTGTTTACCCTCATAGAGCCAATGGAGCGGCGTTCGGGCTGGCTGCAGACCGTGGTTGATGATCTAGGTCTAAAAAATGTTGAGGTGCTAAGGGCAAGGGCCGAAGATGTGCAGCGCACCGATTTTGACATCGCGACCGCAAGGGCGGTGGCGGCCCTGGACAAGCTGCTAAAACTTCTTACCCCGCTAATTCGTGGCTCGAATCAAAAAACCGTTCTCGCAATGAAGGGCTCGAGGGCACCCATTGAAATTGTTGAGGCCCAGAGTAGGCTTGCGAATCTTGGTTTTGAAGCACCTGAAATCATTACGCTCGGCCAAGGCAGGGTTCCTGAAACCGCGACCGTGGTTCGGATTAAGCTAAGGCAATAATGAATAGCGAGCATGAGCGGGAAGTACAGACCCAGGCAACGGTAAAGCCCGGTCTGGGGTATCCAAACGACCGGGTTGAGCAATCCCCCAGTGAAATCGGTTGGCAGGGCCTAGCCGTTGAAAACATTACGAATGTTTCACGTGAAACAAGTGGCGAAGACCGATGAGTATTCAATCTGGTTCTGCCCCAATATTGCGCGAGATGACGCAGAACAATGAGCGCGCCAAGCGGGTATTGGAGACCACGCTGCAGGCCCCGCTAAGCACCAGGATTATCACCATTTCAAACCAAAAGGGAGGGGTTGGAAAGACCACCACAGCGGTTAACTTGGCCTCCGCGCTGGCTCGCAAGGGGATGCGGGTTTTGGTTATCGATCTAGACCCACAGGGGAACGCGTCAACCGCCCTTGGCATTGAACACCACAATCAAGTTGTGGGTACCTACGAGGTTTTAGTCCGGGGAACAGCAATGGCCGAAGCGGTGCAGCAGTCACCGGAGCATCAAAACCTGTATTGCTTACCCGCGACTATTAATCTTGCCGGTGCCGAGATTGAAATGGTGGATGTCCAAAAGCGGGAAATGGTGCTCAGGGAGTCTCTCAACAGCTATTTGCAGTCAGTAGAGCGCTTTGACTACGTGTTTATCGACTCTCCACCGTCGCTAGGGCTGCTCACGGTGAATGCGCTTTGTGCGGCGACCGAGGTATTGGTTCCGATTCAATGTGAGTACTACGCCCTTGAGGGCGTAACCCAGCTGGTGGCTAACATCGAGCGCATTAAGCGGGCCCTCAACCCTGAATTGGTGGTTAGCTCGATCCTTTTGACGATGTTTGACAATCGAACCAACCTGTCAACCGATGTTTCACAAGAGGTTAGAAGGTTTTTCCCTCACCAAACTTTGGAAGCCACCATTCCGCGCTCTGTGAGGCTCTCAGAAGCCCCAAGCTTTGGTCAAACGGCTATCAGTTACGATCCCAAGAACACCGGCTCCCTGGCTTATCAGGAGGCTGCTATAGAGCTCGCCCAAAAAGGAGTGCAGCAA
Organism: Aquiluna sp.; assembly: GCA_018402615.1. Next base: position 20,973 of record JAGYIH010000004.1, on the reverse strand, counting down.
TGAGTGAGGACAAGAAGTCAGAACGTCGAGGCGGCCTGGGCAGAGGTATCGGTTCGCTTATCCCAGAGGGTGATCGAGGGGCCGTGGACGTCTTCTTTGGATCTGCCCTCACCGCCCCCAATCTTGTTGAGGTTCCAGGAGCGAGGTTTGCTCTTTTGAACCCAAGTCGAATCGTGCCAAACCCACAGCAACCCAGAACGGTCTTTGAGGCCGAGGCATTTGCCGAACTGGTGCACTCCGTAAAGGAGTTTGGTGTGCTGCAGCCGATTGTGGTTCGGCCAAAGGGTGACAATTTTGAACTGATCATGGGTGAGCGCCGCTTGCGCGCGAGCATTGAGGCCGGACTCAGCGAGATCCCGGCTGTTATTCGCGATACCGCGGACGAAAACATGCTCCGCGATGCGCTGCTGGAGAACCTGCACCGGGCCAACCTGAATCCCCTGGAGGAGGCATCCGCCTATAAGCAGATGCTGGAAGACTTTGGCACCACGCAGGAAGAGCTAGCCGACAAGCTTGGTCGCTCCAGGCCACAAATTACCAACACCCTTCGTCTTCTCAGATTGCCCGTCAGCCTTCAAGCCAAGGTTGCCGCGGGGGTTTTGTCAGCCGGCCACGCCAGGGCGCTTCTTGGTGCACCAGATGAGGCGACAATGCAGGAACTAGCGAGTCGTGTGATTCGGGAGGGGATTTCCGTTCGCGGGCTCGAGGAGCTGGTTTCCGGGACTAAGCCCAAGGACAAAAAGGCCAAGATTGTCCCCGGTGGTCGCACCGACATGCTGAAAGAAATGGCTCAGGAGCTCTCGGAGGAACTGAACACGGTCGTCAAGATCTCCCTGGGTCGCAAAAAGGGCCAGCTGGTTATCGAGTTTGGAAATCTTGCAGACCTGAGACGAATTGCCGATCAGATCAAGGGAAGCTAGTCCCGGTAGGCAGCCTCTGCGAGCGATCGGTAGGCCCCAGCGAGCGTCCCGCCCCCAGCTATTACCGCCTGTGGGAAAAGCGATGTTTCGGTCATTCCGGGAGTGACATTTGCCTCCAAAAACCAAACCTTCTGCTCCTGATCAACAATAAAGTCGATTCGACTGAGGTGACGAAGCTGCAGGGCGTTATGGATTGCCAGTGCATCTTTTGAGACTTGCTCCAGAACCTCAGGCGAAACTCTCGCCGGCACGAAATAGCTGGTCTCACCGGGCGTGTAGCGCTCGCTGTAACCGAAACTCCCGCTGTCGGGCACAATCTCCACTGCTGGCAGGGCAACCGCGCCAGCCCCAAGGTCAATGACGCTCACGGCCAGCTCGGTGCCAGTAATGAACTTCTCAACCATTACGTGGTCGTCGTAGGCAAATGCGTCAACCATTGCCTTGGAAAACTCCTTAGCGCTGGTGACCTTGGTAACACCCTGCGCTGAACCGCTCTTAGCGGGCTTGACGATTAGCGGAAAGCTAAGTTCGGTGCCAACCATTGCCAGCACTGACTCGGCGTTGAGTTCTTTGAAGGTTGATTTCGGGAGCGTTATCGATGTTGGGGTCTGCAGGCCCTGACGCTCGGCAACCGTCTTGGCAACTGGCTTGTTCCAAGCCATTCGAGCAGCTGCCCCCATTGATCCAACGAATCGAATTTGAGCCAGCTGCATCAGATCCTGGAGCGAACCGTCTTCACCAACTGAGCCGTGAAGGGTTGACCACACAACATCTGGCCCGGTGGCAATCAGGTGCCCAATAAGTTCATTGTCCGGTTCCTTGATTTCAACCTCGACCCCAGCTTCAATAAGGGCATCGGCCACTCTGCGGCCGGATTTGAGAGAAACATCTCGCTCGTGAGAAATGCCGCCAGCAAGTATCAGTACTCGCATTATTAGGCCTTGGAGCCGAAGGTTTCGATTAGCTCCAGCTGCTGATTGATGACGTTTGAAAGCCGCTTAATGCCAACCCCAACATTCTCAGCGGTGGGGTGTGAGAAGCAGATTCTGATGTTGTCTGCTCCGCGACCATCGCCAAAGAAGGCAGTGCCGGGGGTGTATGCGACAAGCTCATTGACCGCCAGCGGCAGCATTTCCTTGGAGTTAAGTCCGGTTGGCAGCGTTAGCCAGAGGAAAAATCCACCATTTGGCCTGGTGGTTTCGATGTTTGGCAAATATTGTGAAAGTGCGCTTAGGGCCGAGTCGCGCTTATCGCGATACAGCTTGCGATAGGTGGAAATTTGACCCTGCCAGTCGGCAATCGAAAGGTATTCGCTGACCAGCATTTGCGCAAAGGTCGCGGGGGACAAGATCGCGGATTCATTAGCCAAAACCAGTTTTTCCCGAATTGCTGGTGGAGCCAACACGTAGCCGACGCGAAGTCCAGGGGAGAGGATCTTGGAAAAAGATCCCAGGTAGACCACTCCCTCGGCATCCAGCGAACGCATGGCCATTGGTGGCTGCTCATCGAAGTAGAGCTGGCCGTAGGGGTTGTCTTCAACAATCAAGATTCCAAGTTCTCGGCAAATCTCCAAAACCTCAACCCTGCGCTCCGCGCTCAGCGTCACGCCACTGGGGTTTGCGAAGTTTGGAACCAGGTAAAGCATCTTTACCTTGCGGCCAGCTTCAATTAGTCGCTCCGCAGCCTCGCGAAGCGCTCCGGGAGAAATGCCGTCATGGTCTGTGAAAACGTGCTCGATGTGGGCTTCCTTGTGGCGGAAAATGCCGACCGCTCCAACGTAGCTGGGAGCCTCGACCAAAACCACATCACCCTGATCCAAGAAAAGATCGGAAATCAACTCCAGGGCGTGCTGAGAACCGGTGGTAATCATGATGTCCTCTACCGAGCTGGAGATGCCCTCGAGAGCCATAATCCCTTGAATTTGCTCGCGCAATCGAACATCACCCTGTCCACCGCCATACTGCAGGGCATAGTTGCCGCGAGAGGCCATCATGGACGTAAATGCCTTTTCAATCAGGTTGTGATCAAGGGCGGAAACATCTGGCATACCGCCGGCTAGTGAGACCACTTCGGGTCTGGAAACTACTGAGAACAGCGCTCGAACCTCGGAAACGGCCAGATTCTCCGCTCGAGAGGCATAGGCATGCTTCCACGAGTCGAAGTTTGTGGCATGAGTCGAGTCAAGCTTTGGCAACTAGTCCCCTTTGGTTTCGTAGAGTTTAGTTTGTTTGAAGATTTATTGGCTAGAGCAGCTCTGCTAGCTCCTGCATGATGGCCACCTTTGGCCTTGCTCCCACGAGCTGCTTGACCAGCTCGCCGCCCTTGAAAACTCCCAGTAGCGGAATGCCGGTGACCTTGTACTCCATTGCCAGATTTGGCTCAAGGTCAACATTTACCTTGACAACCTTGATGGTTTTCGGGTTCTCGGCTGCAATCTCGTCCAAAATGGGCGAGACCATGCGACAGGGGCCGCACCATTCTGCCCAAAAGTCGACGATTACCAACTTGTCTGCTTCTAATACCTCGGCCGCAAATGTGTCTTGCGTTGCTTCAACTGCCAACATTTTTCCTCCTAGTGGTTGCTCAGATAGTGCTCTGCATCCAGGGCCGCAACACAACCGGAACCGGCTGCGGTGATGGCCTGGCGGTAGGTGGGTCAATTACGTCACCACAAGCAAACACCCCGGTAGAGGGTTTTTGAAGACCGACCGTCAACCTCAATGAAGCGTTCTTTTGAAAGCTTCACCTGGTCCTCAACCAACCAAACCCTCGGGTCATTTCCGATTGCAATAAATAGGCCCTCGAGCGGTAGGTCGGTTTTGCTGCCATCGACCGTGCTTTCCAGCACGACACCGGTTAGTTGACCGTCTCCGACGAGCTCGGCAATCTTGGAGTTCCAGATGAACTCGATCTTTGGGTTGTCAAAGGAGCGCTGCTGCATGATCTTGGATGCCTTGAGGGTGTCCTTACGGTGGATTACATAAACCTTGGAGGCAAATTTGGTGAGGAAGTTAGCCTCTTCCATCGCGGAGTCACCGCCACCAACCACCGCAATGGTTTTTTCCCTGAAGAAAAAGCCGTCGCAGGTTGCACACCAGGAAACGCCGTGGCCACTGAGTTCCTTCTCATTCGGCAGGCCAAGTTCGCGATAGGCGGCTCCGGTTGCCAAAATTACGGCCTTGGCCTCGTAGGTTTCACCAGCACCGGTCTTGACTATCTTCACGTCCCCGGTCAAATCGACTTCAGTGACGTCCTCAAACAGGATCTCGGTGCCAAAGCGCTCGGCCTGGGACTGGAAGCTGGCCATTAGATCTGGACCCATCAGCCCCTCTGGGAAACCCGGGTAGTTCTCCACCTCGGTGGTCTTCATTAGCTCGCCGCCGGGCTCAACACTGGAGGCGATCATCAGTGGATTTAGTTGGGCTCTGGCCGCGTATATGGCTGCTGTGTAGCCGGCTGGACCTGAACCGATGATGATGACTTCGCGCAATTTATCTCTCTACTTTCCAATGCGTGGAACATAGATGACTATCTATTTATTCCACAAACCCAGACCCGAGGTGCTATTTCCCACCAAACCTACCTCGCAATTGCGTAAAGACCTCACGAAGTTCAGGGACTTTGAACAACCACAGCAGTAGCAGATAGCTAATGACCATGGATCCGCTCACCACCAAGCAGGCCACAATCGCGTTTACCACTCGTTCCAGGGCAAATGAACCCTCGGTGATGCCGCCAAGAGCCCAAAGCGCCAGGACACCAACTGCAGCGGCGGGAACCATGGCCAAGATATTGAGACTCAGAGACCTGCCAACCCCATAGCCCGTGAGCGAGCCAATCCGCCTTCTCAAGAGCCCGAAGGCGATAAAGCCCTGAACCACAATCGAAAAGGCGGTCAAAAGCGCAATCAGCACCACCAGCCACTGCTTAGGGGCAAATATTCCAAGCGCAATTGACCCGGAGATATGGATTGCTATCTGCACCGAGGTGAAGAAAAACGGGGTTTTGGTGTCCTCAAGGGCAAAAAATGCCCGTTGCATCATGTAGACGAAGCTGAATGGCACCAAACCGACCATGAACGCCGCAATCACGTTACCCAGCGCTACGGTGCCCTGGTATTCACCAACGAAGACTCTTGCCACCGGATAGCTCAGAATAATCAGCACTGCGGTTGAGATAACGCTGACCAGTCCTATTACCTTGAGGCCGGTGGTCATGTCTTTCTTGAAATCATCAATTTTGTTTGCCGCCGCATGCTTTGCCATTCGAGTGAAGTAGGCGGTGGCAATCGAAACCGTAACCACCGAGTGCGGCAGCATAAATATCAACCAGGCAATGGCAACCGCGGCAACAGACGCCACCGCATTTGTCTCGGTCCTAACCGTTGCCGCAGTTGAGGCCACCGCGGTCTGCACCAAACCACCGATCTGCGTTACTAGGACCATTGCCAATGACCACGAGGCTGCCCTGAGGGCCGGTCCCAAGCCGAAACCACGGAATTTGAAGTTGAACCTGAGTGTGATGCCAATCTTCTTCCAACTGAACAGCAAGATAAGCGCCTGCGCCGCTACACCGAGAGTCGCACTGCCCGCCAAAAGCGTGATTTGATCCGCTCCCCAGTTACTGATCGCACGATCACCGGTTGGGTCGGCGCCAAAGATCACTATGAAGGCGATAAGTCCACCAAGAGAAACCAGGTTGTTTAGTACCGGTGCCCACATAAAGGGCCCAAAGTGACTGCGAGAGTTCAGTACCTCACCAAACACCGAATACATTCCGTAGAAGAACAGTTGCGGCAGGCACCAGTAGGCAAAGGCGGTTGCCAGGGCAAGCTGCTCCTCGGTCCAACCCGAGGTGTAGATCCGAACCAGAACCGGAGCCAAGATCGTGAAGAGTAGCGTTATGGCGAAAAACACCGTGATGGCAAGGGTGACAAAGCGGTCGATATAACCTTTGCCGCCATCGGCCATCGCCCGGGCCCGCACAAGCTGGGGCACCAAAACGGCGTTCAGCACCCCACCAACGATGATGGCGTAAACGTTGTTTGGCAGCTGGTTGGCAACTCCAAACGCATCGGCGGCATCGGTGGTGACTCCGATTGCGGCGGCCAGCAATACGGCCTTAACAAACCCCAAGAGTCTGGAGACCACGGTCCCGCTGGCCATAATCATTGAGCTACGTGCTACTGAGGGCCCCAGGTCACTCATTTCGACCGCCCAACTTAATCGCGGTGCGAACAATTCCAACAATGATTAGCGCGAACATGGCTACGGCAAGTGCAACCAACAGAAATAGCTCAACGTCATAGGCAACATTCACCTCAACGATGACGTCCTCACCGAGGCGCTCGCCCGATTTTTCCTCCACCCAGACCGCTATCTCGACCGGGCCATTAGCAATCGCCCGAACTGGCAGCTCGGCTATCGCAGAGGACTGGGGAGGGACCTGCACCTCTGCGGGCTCCAGCACCTCGATTCGAAATGAAGTTGCCTGGCCTCTAACCACAACGGTGACGGTTTGATCAGTGTTGTTTTTCACCGTCACCGGAATCCGAGCGTCTCGAGCCACCAGGTTTACATTGCTTCCGGGCACGATCTCGACATCCGCCGCAAAGCCCGGGAGCGGAATAAGCGCAAGCGCAATCAATAGCGCGAACAGACGTTTCACCGAAGCAGCTCCAAGGCTTTTTGCGCCATCTTCTTCTCGTTCTCGTGCGCCAACGTATCGACCAGGTCCTCCAGTGCAAACCAGCGAACCTCTAAAACCTCGCCGGTTGGATCCCCGGCGGCGGACAGCGATCCCTCAAATTCGCGAAGCAGGTAGTGGTGGACAGTCTTCCGCACCCGCACCGATCCCACCCTGAAGCTGTAGCTGATTTCGCCAAGCTTTTCAACAATCTTTCCACCCAGGCCGGTTTCTTCAAAAACCTCGCGAATGGCGGTTTGTTCCAAAGACTCGCCCTTTTCAACATGTCCCTTGGGAAGGCACCAGTCCTTGCCACCGCCGCGATTGCGGTGGCAAATCAGGGCTGCCCTGGGCGGGTTTTCGGCGGAAACGATCAGGCCGCCAGCCGACACCTCAATGCTGGTGGTTACGGCTTGGGTGCGCATAAACCAACTCTAACTGGGTGGCTGTGGCAAGCTTGTGCGCATGCAAGCGGTGGCCCAGGCTCTTTCGAACCTCGAGGTAAATACCCAGCACCCGCTTCTGGCGAAGCTGGGGAAGGCCTTCGAATCAGCTGGGCACGAATTGGCCCTGGTGGGTGGACCGGTAAGAGACGCAATCTTGGGCCGAATTGCGCCCGATTTGGACTTCACGACAAGTGCCAATCCTGACCAAATTCTCAAGGTGGTAAAGCCGCTGGCAACCGCAACCTGGGACATTGGTCGTGAGTTTGGAACAATTGCAGCCCAAATTGATGGGCAGCAGGTTGAAATTACCAGCTACCGAGCCGACAGCTATGACAGGTCCAGTCGAAAACCGACCGTTGAATTTGGGGACAACCTGGAAGATGACCTGATTCGCCGTGACTTCACCGTGAACGCCATGGCCCTGAGGCTGCCCTCCCGGGTCTTCGTCGACCCACACCAGGGTCTTCGAGACCTGATGCTGCAGACCCTGAAAACGCCAACCGACCCCGAGGTTTCTTTTTCCGATGATCCGCTGCGCATGATGCGCGCGGCTCGCTTCACCTCGCAGCTTGGGTTCGAAATTGAACCGCTGACATTTGAAGCGATGGCAAGGCTTAAAGACCGCATCGGAATCATCTCCAGGGAACGGATTAGGGATGAGTTTTCAAAGTTGCTGCTGTCAAATAACCCCAGTGCTGGCTTGCAGATTCTGGTGGATACCGGTCTCGCCGATCTCACAATGCCGGAATTGCCGGCCTTGCGACTTGAAATTGACGAGCACCACCACCACAAGGACGTTTATCAGCACACGTTGACGGTTTTGGAGCAGGCAATCGACTACGAAAAGGACTACGGGCTGGATAAGGACCTAATTCTTAGGCTGGCGGCGCTCATGCACGACATCGGTAAGCCTGCGACCAGAAAGCTTGAGCCAGCCGGAGGCGTTAGTTTCTACCACCACGACGTTGTTGGGGCCAAGCTGGCAAAAACCCGGTTGACGGAACTGCGCTTTGATAACGACACCATCAAGGCAGTTTCCAGGCTGATCGAGCTCCACTTGCGATTCTTCGGTTACTCCGACCAGCAGTGGAGTGATAGCGCCGTCCGGCGCTACGTTCGCGATGCTGGTGACCAACTTGAAAGACTGCACGCGCTAACCCGCGCAGATGTCACAACCAGGAATAAGCGAAAGGCAGACCGGCTTTCCCACGCCTATGACGACCTAGAGCAGCGGATTGCGGTTTTGCGCGAGCAAGAAGAGCTTGATTCGATTCGTCCCGACCTGGACGGGGAGCAAATCATGGAGATCTTGGCACTCAAGCCATCCAAAGAAGTTGGTCTGGCCTATGACTTCCTTTTGGAAATCCGGCTAGAAGAGGGCTCACTGGGCTACGAGGAAGCTAAAAAACGCTTGCTTGAGTGGTGGGCTAACCGTTAGGCTTCCAAGGTTGCCCTAGGGCACGAGTAATGCAGTAACCCTCCTGTCACGGAGAGACCGTGACCGCTTAGACCGAAGGAGGTGGGTGAACTATGCAGAACTATGAGCTGATGGCTATTTTAGATCCATCGCTAGATGAGCGCACAGTCGCTCCCATGCTAGACAAATTCCTGAAGGTGATCACCGATGCCGGTGGCACCCTGGACAAAGTCGATGTATGGGGCCGTCGTCGCATGACCTATCCAATCCAGAAGCACGCTGAGGGTGTTTATGTTGTTGTCAACATGACCTCCGGTTCCGATGCTGTGAAAGAGGTGGATCGTCAGCTAAACCTGAACGAGTCCGTTCTTCGCACCAAGGTGCTTCGCCTGGAAGATGCAATCTTTAGCATCAACCCAATCGAATTTGTCCCTGAGGAGAAGGCTCCTCGCGCAGGTCGCGGCGGCCGTCCAGGTGGCGCCCGCACTGGCGGCAAGCGCCCATCGGGTCCACGGGCTGACTAATGGCTGGCGAAGTCATCCTGACAATCGTTGGCAACATGGCCGACGACCCGGAACTGCGCTACACCCAGGGTGGAGTGGCCGTTGCGTCAATCCGCGTTGCATCAACCCCTAGAACCTTTAACAAGGCCACGAACGAGTGGGTTGATGGTGAAACCGTATGGGTGCGCTGCACCGCATGGCGTGAGGTTGCAGAGAACGTTGCTCAGTCACTAACCAAGGGCAGCCGCGTGGTTGTCACCGGTCGACTGAAGGCGCCTTCTGCCTATCAGACCGCACAGGGTGAGGCTCGCGCCTCACTTGAGCTGGAGATCGATGAAGTTGGTCCCTCGCTTCGCTATGCAACCGCAACCGTGACCCGCCGCGCTCGTGAGGGCGCAGCAGGTGTCGAATCCCCGTGGGGTGGAAATCAGAGTGCACCGCAGGTGCAGTCCGGCGCCGATGCTTGGGCAAACCCAGGCAACGAAGCTACCGACGAAGCACCGTTTTAGAAAATTATTTAGGAGAATCAAATGGCAGGAAAGTCAGCTGACCGCCGCAAGAGCGCAGCTTCGAAGTTTGCGAAGCTACCACCGGCGAAGACCATCAAGATCGAGGTAATCGATTACAAGGACGTAGCGACGCTACGCAAGTTCGTTTCCGACCGCGGCAAGATCCGCGCTCGTCGTATCACCGGTGCAACGGTGCAGGACCAGCGCAAGATTGCCAAGGCCATCAAGAACGCACGCGAAATGGCACTTTTGCCATACGCGGGCGCAGGACGCTAGGGAGAAACCAGATGTCAAAGTTAATTCTGACCAATGAGGTCTCTGGACTAGGTTCCGCGGGCGATATCGTTGAGGTGAAGGACGGTTACGCACGTAACTTCCTGTTGCCAAACGGCCTAGCCGTGGCTTGGACCAAGGGTGGAGAGAAGCAGATCGTTTCGATCCACGCAGCCCGAGATGCCCGAGCAATTGCCTCCGAAGAGGTGGCCCTTGAAATCAAGGCCAAGCTCGAGGCAAACCCAATCAAGATCACGGTCAAGGCAGGCAGCAACGGCCGACTGTTCGGCGCAGTAAAGACTTCAGACGTGGCGGAGGCTGTTGCAGCCCTCGGTTTCGGTGACGTTGACAAGCGCAAGATTCAGATCTCAAGCAAAATCAGCACTGTTGGCCAGTATGAGGCCAGTGTTCGTCTAAACAACGACCTGGTTGCACTGGTTCAGTTGCAAGTGGTTGCCACAAAGTAAACAGATTGCAAACAAGAGGGACCCGCAATTGCGGGTCCCTCTTCGTTTAACCCGGGGTTATCCACAACCCTCTTGTTCAACTTTAGAGTTTTCAACATTTATTTGTCCACAGCCACAACCCAGTGTTTTATTGAAAAAGCCTATTAATTGGACTTAGTTTCCACAAGTTATCCACAGCCCTACCCACAATTCATCGGCGTGTTTCCACAGGGTTATCCACAGTTATCCACAAGGCGATTTGAAACCAAACTGTCGGTGCCCCAAGCTATACAGGTCTTGGATCGAAAACGGAGGTAAGAATGTCGATGCTGGCTCCCGCCGCAGCCGCCGAACCCCGTGTTGCTCCGCACGACCTGGAGGCAGAACAGTCGACTCTGGGCGGCATGTTGCTGAGCGAGGAGGCCGTGGCAGAGGTAACTGAGATCACCAGCGGCGGTGACTTCTATGCGTCCAAGCACGAACTAATTTTTGATGCCGTGATGACCCTTTTCGGTCGCGGCGAACCAACTGATGTGATTGCGGTAACCGACCAACTCAAGAAGGCCGGACACCTGTTGAAGGCGGGTGGCGCCGATTACCTTCACTCGCTGACCAGCTACGTGCCTACGGCTGCCAATGCCGGTTTCTACGCCAAAATCGTTGCAGATAAGGCCGTCTTGCGACGCCTTATCGATGCCGGAACCAAGATTGCTCAATCCGGTTACGAATCACAAGGCGAAGTCGAAGACCTGGTCAACCAAGCGCAATCCGAGATTTATCGGGTGGCCTCCCAAAACGCCAGGGACGATTACGTCGGCCTGAGTGATTCCCTAGAGGCTGCGATTCGAGAGATTGAGTCCGCTCAAAACCGCGGTGGGGAAATGACCGGAATCCCAACCGGATTCACCGATTTAGATTCTTATACCCACGGCTTTCACCCCGGACAGCTAATCATTGTGGCGGCTAGGCCCGCGGTTGGTAAGTCCACATTTGCCCTCGATGTTGCTCGCCACGCTGCGGTGAAGCACAAGAAGGCCACAATCTTCTTCTCGCTGGAGATGGGGCGCGCTGAAATTGCAATGCGCATGCTCAGTGCTGAGAGCTCCATCTACCTGCAAAGCATGAGAAAAGGAACCGTTACCGAGTCCGATTGGGCTCAGTTGGCAGCGGTTCGCGGTCGCATCAACGATGCGCCGCTCTTTATTGACGACTCCCCGAATATGTCCCTCGTGGAGATTCGAGCAAAGTGTCGTCGATTGGCCCAGCAGGTGGATCTAAAGATGGTGGTCATTGACTACATCCAGCTGATGTCCAGCGGCAAGAAGGTAGAGTCCCGACAGCAAGAGGTGTCCGAGTTCTCCCGGGCGCTAAAGCTTCTGGCTAAGGAACTCCAAATCCCAGTGGTTGCCCTCTCTCAGCTCAACCGTCAGGCCGAGCAGTCAAAGGACAAGCGTCCAGAAATTTCCCACCTAAGGGAGTCTGGTTCGCTGGAGCAGGACGCCGACGTAGTCGTGCTGCTCCACCGCGAGGGCATTTACGAGCGCGATCACCCAAGGGCGGGTGAAGCGGACATCATCTTGGCTAAGCAGCGTAATGGCCCCACTGGAACCGTGGTGCTGGCCTTCCACGGGCAGTACTCACGCTTTGTAAATATGCCAAGCTAGGCGGCGTGCAAATCCTTTACGCGCTTCGCGGCGCTATCTTCTTCGCAGCCGGTGTTTTTATTGCCTTTAGTGCCGATCACGGCTACCTAATTGGCCAGCAGGTCCTCACGGCCGCAATGGGACTTTATGCGGCTGCCGGCTTTGGTCTGATAGCTGCTAAAAAGTCAATCACCAAGGCCGATCTGCTGCTGGTAATCGTGGCACTGCTGGTGACCATTCTTTCCGCTCTAACAATTCAAGCTCCCCAGGTGAGCTTCTATTTCCTTGTGACGCTGTGGGGTCTGGGTGCGGGAGCCATTGAGCTTTTTGCCACGCGTCCGCTCGGATTCAAGACCAGGCCCGGTCAAGAGCGTTTTCTGAGCGGGATGTTTTCAATCCTGATTGGGTTTTTGTTTATCGCGCCGATTGACGTGGTGAGCGCGGTGGGCTTCATGGGTGTCTATTTTGCTATCAGCGGAGTGCACTGGGCGATTGCTGCTGCCACCCCGGCCGCGAAGTAGGGTTAGCACGTGAAACGATTTGCAAATCTAAAGTCCTACATGATCATGTCCGGCTTCGCCGCCTCGTTTGTGGCAGTGATCGTGCTATTTGGAACCAGGTTTTGGGAGACCGCTCTCACCTGGGGCTTGGTGGCGTTTATCGTTTCGCTGGTGATTCTCGCAACCCTGGATTTGAGTTTTAAGCCAGACGACCAGGACCCGAATCGTCCCCGACTTCGCTAGTCAGATATGCGTTTGGCTAGGTCTTCTGCTAAGCCCACGTAATTCTTTGGCTTCATCGTCATGAGCCTGGCTTTGGTTTCCTCCGGGAGCTCCAAGCCCTCAATAAAGGCCAGCAGATCTTCCTCACCGATTCGCTTGCCGCGAGTGAGTTCTTTCAAAAGCGCGTACGGGTCGCTGATGCTACTTTCGCCGCGGGCAACGTCCGCGCGAATTGCCGTCTGAATTGCCTCCCCAAGCACCTCCCAGTTTTCTAAGAGATCGGTGAGCATGACAGCCTCGTTCACCGCAAGCTCATCCAGCCCGCGCAGCAGATTGTCAATTGCCAAAACTGCGTGCCCAAAGCCCAAGCCAATGTTCCGCTGCGCGGAGGAGTCCGTGAGGTCGCGTTGCAATCTGGAGGTCACAAGAGTTGCCGCAAGTGAATCCAGAATCGCACTTGAAAGCTCTAAGTTCGCCTCGGCGTTCTCAAAGCGAATCGGGTTGATTTTGTGGGGCATGGTCGAAGAGCCAGTGGCTCCCTCAACAGGGATTTGCTTGAAGTAATTGATAGAGATGTAGGTCCAGATGTCAGTGGCGAGGTTGTGCAGCACGCGGTTTAGGTGTGACACGGACTGGTAAAGCTCTGCCTGCCAGTCATGTGACTCGATCTGAGTTGTGAGCGGGTTGAAGCTGAAGCCCAGGTGTTCAACAAATTCCTTTGCAACTTCTGCCCAGTCAACTTCCGGGGCTGCGGCCAGGTGTGCGGCAAAGGTTCCGGTCGCACCGGAGAACTTACCCAGCACCTCCTGGTTGGTGATGCGGTTTAGTTGGCGCTCAATTCGAAACACAAATACCGCAAGCTCTTTGCCCAGTGTTGTTGGGGTTGCGGGTTGACCGTGAGTTCGAGAAAGCATCGGAACCGCGGCATTTTCCAGGGCAACTCTTCGCAGCTTGGCAGCCAGGTCATTGGCTCTTGGCAAAAAGACTCTTTCGACCCCATCGCTAATGACTTGAGCGTAAGCGAGGTTGTTGATGTCCTCCGAGGTGCAGGCAAAGTGAACCAGTTCGTTTAGGTCCTTGCGGCCAAGCTTTTCTAGTTCCTCGCGGATGAAGTATTCAACTGCCTTGACATCGTGCCGGGTGGTGGCTTCAAACTGTGCAAGCCGGGCAACGGAATTGTCCGAGAAGTTTGTGACTATCTCGCGCAGTTTGGAGATCTCCTTGTCGCTAAGCGAAAGGTTTTGGGTAACCAGGTTGTGCTGCACCAGCCAAATTAGCCATTCGATCTCAACGTGGATTCTGGCTCGGTTTAGACCAGCTTCGCTGAAGTACTCACCCAGTTCTTTGACTTGGGGACGGTAGCGACCATCCAGGGGGCTCAGCGGTTGATCAGAAAGATTGCTCACGAAACAAGTTTGCACTATCGGCCTAATAAAAACCGCTGCGCCTTTCCACGGCGCCCAGTTTTTGTTTTTGAGATTGCAGCTATTTGATCTTCAAAATCCGCAGCACGGTCCTGGTTAGGAAGCTTGCAATGCTCATCACAATGGCTGCCAAGATTGCCCAGCCGAGTGATGCAATCTCGAGACCTTCCGAGGTAAAGCCCTCAATGGAAAACACGTCTGCACCCAAGAATGTGCTCAACCAAGCAACCAATAGCAGCAGCGATCCATTGATAACAAAGGCAATCAACCCAAAGGTCAGTATGTAAAGGGGAAAAGCCAGCGCCTTGATCACCGGCGCGATTATGGCGTTGACCAAGCCAAAGACAGCACCAATAACCAAATAGGAGCCGATTGTTTGCCAGAGCTCGGTGCCACCGTAAGGGGTCAGAGTCACCTGGGGAATGAGTGTGGTGGCGGCCCAAAGACCGACGGCATTGACGATAGTGCCAATAAGAAAGCGCAACATGGGGGTAATTCTTGCAGGAAACCGCTAAATTAGCGGTTGTGACCCCCCCAACCGAGACTCCGATGTTGCAACTGCTTGCACCAGACGGGACCTACGGCGTTCCAAGCGAGTATCAGCGTTATGGCGATGTGATTGATGCCCTCAGCGAGGATCAACTAAAAACCTTCTATCGCGATATGGCGAGAATCCGCCGTTTTGACATCGAGGCAATCGCGCTTCAGCGCCAGGGTCAGCTTGGTTTGTGGGTTCCGGCCATTGGCCAGGAAGCTGCCCAGATTGGCTCCGGATATGCCGTCGGACAGAACGACCACATTTTCCCCAGCTACCGCGAGCACGGTGTTGCGATAACCCATGGCGTCGAGCTGATGTCGATTCTGAAGATGATGCGCGGTGTGAACCACGGTGGCTGGAATCCAGAGGAAACCCGCTTTCACCTCTACGCAATTGTGCTGGGCACTCAGGTTTTACATGCGGTTGGCTATGCCATGGGCGTCAAGCTCGACGGCAAGATGGCCACCGGAGACAAAGAGAGCGACCTCGCAGTCATCTCGTATTTGGGTGATGGCGCAACCGCGGAGGGCGATGTCTCTGAGTCACTTCTGTTTGCTGCCGTGAACGAGGCACCAATTGTGTTTTTTGTGCAGAACAACCAGTGGGCGATTTCCTCAAACATTGCCGATCACATCAAGGTGCCGCTTTATCGCAGGGGCGATGGCTTTGGCGTTCCCGGTATGCGGATTGACGGTAATGACGTGCTGGCAAGTTACGCCGCCACCAAGATCCACATGGACGAGGCTCGCGAGGGCGGCGGTCCGTTTTTGATTGAGGCGCTCACCTACCGAATTGGTGCCCACACCACCAGCGACGACCCAACCAAGTACCGAGCCGACGAAGAGGTCGAGAGCTGGAAGGCCAAGGACCCGATTGCTCGCTTTGAGGTATTTTTGCGCCGCCAGGGCATTTCCGATGACTTTTTTCAAGAGGTTGAGGCAGCCGGCGATGAGCTTGCAAAAGACATCAGGGAGCAACCCTTTGCGCTTGTCTTGCCTCCGTAGACAACATCTTCAACCACGTTTACTCAGAAGAGCACCCCGAGATTGACCGCCAGCGAGCCTGAAGGCCTATGAGGCCCAGATGGGTGGCGATGACTGATGTCCCCAGCTACCAAGACATGGCGATCAAAAAGCTCTCAACGCTGGCTTAGCAAGGCAATGCAAAAAGACCCCAAAGGTTTTGATGTTTAGCGAGGACACAGAACTTGGTGGAGTTTTCCGGGTTACTGGGCTTTTGGCCGAGTTTGGCAAGGAGTGGACAATACCCCGATTGCAGGAGTCTGCAATCGTGGGAACTGCGATTGGTCTTGCGATGCGTGGCTATGGGCCAGTGGTTGAAATGCAGTTTGACGGCTTTGTGTTTCCCGCGTTTGAACCAGATCACCACGCAGCTTGCGAAGCTGACCTACCACTCCCGAGGGCTTTTTGGAAATGCCGGTTGTCATTCGCATTCCCTACGGTGGCGGCATCCCGGTGCGGTTGAGCACCACTCCGAAAGTCCGAGGCATACTTTGCTCACACCCGGCCTAAGGGTGGTAACTCCCTCAAACCCCAATGATGCTGGATGATGCAGCAGGCGAGTGCATCCAATGACCCAATCATCCTTTCTTGAGCCCAGCGCCGCTACTGGCAAAAGGGTCCAGTGAACTTGGACGTGGCCCCACTGCCACTTCACAACGCCAGGTTGATGCGTGGAGGGAACCCAGGTCACAGTTTTGGCCTATGGCCCGATGGTCACCGCAGCCCTGCAGGCCGCGGAGATGTGGTGCCGAGGAGGGCGTGAGTATTGAGGTGATAGACCTTCGGTCACTTCCCCAATCGACTACCCAACGATCATGGCCTCGGTTCAAAAAACTGGCCGTGCGGTTGTAGTCCAGTCGCCGAATGTGTCACTGTCCAGTGAGATTGCTGCGCGGATTGCGGAGAACGCATTTTTCAGCCTTGAAGCACCAGTTTTGCGCGTTGGTGGGTTTGACAATATCCCCCTGCCAAACTGGAGGAGTTCTACCCGGATGCCGACCGTAGGTTTTGAGGCAGTCGATCGCGTGCTGAGCTTTACTAGGGAGATTCATGAGTATTTCAAGATTCCCACTGCCAGATGTTGGCGAGGGCCTGACGAGGCCGAGATTGTCACGTGGAAGGTGAAGGTCGGAGATCAGGTCAAGATCAACCAGACCATCGCGAAATCGAAACCGCCAAAGAGCATGGTGGAAACTACCCTGCCCATTCGAGGGGCGAAAATGTGAACTGCTGGCCCAGGAGGGTGAAACCGTAGAGGTTGGCACCTGTCATTTCGGTCCAAGACCGCTAGCTCACCAGTGATTGAACCGCCAATGGTGCAACTGAAGCCGCAGCCTCTGAAGAGCAAGATACCGGTGCCCGGAAATACAAATTCCAACCCTGTTGGCTACGGTGACGCGGGTGAGGCTAAGTCCAGGAGATCAAGGGCCGTCTAGCGTGGCCCCGCTTTCAACTTCGATTCCCGTTTCCATGGTTCTGGGCAGCTGCCGGTGCACTCGGATCTTGGCGAAGCCGCCGATTAGAAAAACTCGCTGGACCCGGGGGTTGACCTAAGTGAAGTGGCTGGGAACTGGAAACCACGGTGAAATCACCGTGAAGATAGTGGCGGAGCCAGCCAGGAAAGTGTTTTCAAAACCTCACCACGCCTCAGGGTGCCAACCGGAGCGCGGGAGGCGGATTTCGGTCAGGGTGTGCGTAAGGCGATTGCAACCGCAATGAGTTCGCATTTACCGCCACGTCAGCATCTTCGTTGATGTTGATGCCACCAGAACCATGGAATAGGGGTAAACGCTTGAAGACCTCGGTTGACTTTGCCGGCACATCAAAGGTCACCCGGCTAATCAGTCAAGGCCGTAGTCAGATCCGGGCCGTGAGACGCAATCCCATGGTGAATTACCTGACCGGATTACAAAGAAATCATTGTCCACAACCGTAAACCTCGGTATTGCTGCCGCAACCCCGAGGGGACTGGATAGTTCCAAATATCAAAGACGCCGATGCCATGAGCATGCTTGAGCTGGCCAGGCCATCGAGCAGCGGCCGCAACCGCCAGAGAGGCAAGACCAGCCCCGACGAGATGAAGGATTACGATAAACAATCACAACATCGGTGTTTTTGGTGTTGACACCGGAACTCCGATCTGGAACCCCGTGAGGGTCGGCATTGTTGCGCTGGATCGATTCGGAAAAAAGCCCTGGGTGGTGACGAGATCGTGGGTTCGTCAGATAACCACGATTGGTGCCACTGCTCGACCACAGGGTGGTCGACGGTGACGAGCATCAAGGTTTGTTCAGGACGTTGCAAGCGATTGAGAGCCGGAAGTTATTGCTTGACTAATTGAAATTGAAAATCATTTTAATAGCCTAGTATTTGGCTATGAACAAAAAATTATTTAGACCTTTCGGGCTGCTGGTAGCGGCCGCAACTGCAATCGCCTGCTGGCGGTTGTGCGCTACAAGAGACGCCAACAAGCAGAATGGGAAGGCCAAAACCACAATCGTCGCCACCGACCAATGTTTGGGCCGAATTTGCCAGGCAGGTTGCTTTGGTGACAACTTCGATGTCATCGCACTTATCTCGATTCCGCAATCGACCCTCACTCCTATGAGGCGCTCGCAAGAGACCAGCTAGCCGTCTCAGAGTCCAGCCTGTTTATTGTCAACGGTGGCGGTTACGACGAATTCGCGCTCACCCTTGCTTCCGCAGCCGGTGTCGAACCCTTCAATGTTTACGAGATGCACGAGGGCGAGCACGGTGACGAAGAGCACTCTGAAGAC
The DNA here is from genome assembly GCA_018402615.1 of Aquiluna sp. Next base: position 2,648 of record JAGYIH010000004.1, on the reverse strand, counting down.
GAGCACGGTGACGAAGAGCACGGTGACGAAGACGAGCACGGTGACGAAGAGCACGGTGACGAAGAGCACGGTGACGAAGAGCACTCTGAAGAAGAGCACAGTGACGAAGAGCACAGTGACGAAGAGCACGGTGACGAAGACGACCACAGTGACGAAGACGACCACAGTGACGAAGACGACCACAGTGAGCACGGTCACGATGGTTCTGACCACATCTGGTACAGCTTTGAAGCCGTCCACCACGTAGCGGAAATGCTGGCAGAGCGACTTTCTGCCATTCAGCCGGCTAGCGCTGACGAGTTTTCCGCCAATGCGGAAGCCTTAATAGCTGATATCGAGGCTCTTGAGGACCGCAGTGCTGCGCTGGCAGACGGTTCAATCCACTACTTTGAGGCCCACCCACTAACTGCACTGCTGTTCAGGGAACTCGGTTTTGAGAACCTAACCCCGGAAGGCTTTGCCGAGGCTGAGGAAGCCGAGCTAGAGCCATCCGTTGCGATTGTTGCTGAGTCCAGAGGGCTTATTGGCTCTGGCGAGCTGAGCTTCTTGGCTGTCAACGCTCAGGTGACATCACAGACTCTCGAGTCTCTGCGTGAGCTGGCCGAGGCCGAGGGGGTTCCGGTTCTTGAGTTTGGTGAGCTGTTGCCTGAAGGCGTGAGCTACCAAGATTGGGCTAATTCGGTGCTGGATCTAATCGAGTCCGCTATTTAGCTAGTCGTCAAAAAACAGTCGCCCACCATCACGGGCGGCTGTTTTTTGCTTTGAGAACCATTTTCAATAAGGAGTAGTCTTCCAGCATGAAGAACTGGTCATTGCCAAAAATGTTGCTAGCCGGCGTCGCCGCCGGACTGGTGCTTTTTGCGCTGGTGGCAAATTTTGTCTTTAGCAACAACGGCTCCGACGTCGAACCAACAGCTAATCCCTCACCAACTCTGACCAGGGAGGGTGACACCGGACGGATTCAGGTTGTGACATCGACCCGGGTTTGGGCGGAGATATCTGAACTATTGGCAAGTGAATGGGTCGAAGTTGTTTCGCTGGTTCCGGAGAACCAAAACCCGGAGAGCTACCAGCCCAGTGCTGAAGACTTCGAGGTTTTGTCAGAAGCAGAGCTTGTAATAGCCAATGGCGGCGGTTATGACGACTTCCTGGGCGAAATGGTTGAAGAGGCAGACTTTGAAGGGGTTTACCTTTCTCTTGTGGAGGCAAACCCCGACCACGTCGAAGGTGCCGACCCACACATTTGGTATGACTTTGAATTGACGCTTGCCGCTTCCGAACAGATTGTCCAGACCGTCTTGGAACTTAGACCAGAGGCCTTCGATCAGGTCACCACTGGCTTTGATTTCTTCACCTCTGAAATGGCAAACCTTCGGGTGAGGCTGGAGGCACTTCGTGAGAGGGCTTTGGGCTTTGGCTTTGTGGCCAGTGAACCGGTTGCAAACCTAATGTTTGCCAGGGCGGGCTTTGATGATCTAACCCCAAACTTGATGAAGGCGGCTATCACGGACCGCACCGAGCCCCCCGCCTCGTCGGTGACGCAAGCCGCAGAGCTACTTTCAAACCGGGTAGCGGATATTTTGGTGGTGAACATCGATGCCACCGATCCGCTCACTGCTGAGCTGGTGGCGGCTGCAGAAACGGGGAACAGACCCATAATCAGAGTTGCTCAGACCGGTTATTTGGACCTTGGAGACGGCAGCGGTGTTCAGCAACTGAACTACTTGGATTGGATGGCTTGGATTATTGACCAGGTGCAAGAGGCGATCTACTAGGTGAACAGCATTCTGAGCGTCAAAGCCGCAACGCTTGCCTTTGGCAAGCGTCCGCTTTGGGCTGATCTGAACCTTGAGGTCCAGCCCGGAGAGTTCATTGCTGTGATTGGGGCTAACGGTTCCGGTAAGTCGATGCTGCTAAAGGCCATCCTGGGGCAGCAGGTGCTTAGCTCCGGAGGCATAAGTTTCTTAGGGCACCCAACTGGAGCTGGCAACACTCAGATTGGCTACATCCCCCAGCATCGAGCCGTGGATTCGGGGTTGCCACTAAAGGTCGTGGATGCGGTTCGGTTCGGACTTGATGGCCATAAATACGGCCTGCCTCTACTCAGTGCTCAAAAGCGCAAGCTGGCGCTAGCTGCCCTGGATCAGGTAGATGCGGGCCATTTGGCACAGGCTTCGGTTGGTGCACTCTCCGGCGGAGAGATGCAGCGGGTTCGGGTCGCTCAGGCACTAATTTCTAAGCCGAGTTTGATTTTGGCGGACGAGCCTTTGAGCGCACTGGATCTGAACCACCAGGCAGTGGTTAGCGAACTGATTGCCAATCAGCGAGCTGCTGGTAGCGCGGTGTTGTTTGTCACCCACGACGTGAACCCGATCATCGATTACGTCGACCGGGTTTTGTATCTGGCCCAGGGGAATCACTCGGTGGGAACTCCCGATGAGGTGTTGCGCTCCGATGTTTTGTCCAAGCTCTACGGGGCTGAGATTGATGTTGTCAGAAACCAGGGCCGCATCGTGGTTTTGGGAGCTCACGACCACGAGCACCATGAAGACGAGGAGTGGGTCTAAGTGGAAGTCTCGGACATCTTCAACTTCACCGACTACGACAAGTTATTGCCGCTGGTCTATAACTCGCTGTTGGCCGGCGCA
>JAGYIH010000039.1 GCA_018402615.1 Aquiluna sp. | reverse complement strand
GAGCACGGCGTGGTGGCGGATCGCATAGGCGAAGCCTTCTCCGTCAGGAGTAGCGCTCCAGATCCCGAAAACTCTGGCAGCCACTGAGGATTCCCAGCACCGCCACCAGCAGCAGATACCAGGCCGGAAACCGAACCCCGCGCCGCATCCGCGCATCCGGGATAGCCTTGAGAAAGCTGATCAGATCGAGATCGGTTGCAGCAAAAGCGCTGTCAGACACAAGGAGGAGGCGATTCCGCCAACCTCAACCCATGCTGACAGGAGCGGCAAGAGTGCCTGTGACACACTTTGAATCAGCCCTGGGGCCAGGCGGCCGAGAAGGGCCTTGGCTCTTCAATTTGCGCCAGGGGAGTCAGACGATGCGGAGACTGCTAAGCTTGGGCAGATAGGGTCCAGCTTATGGCCGATTTCATCAACCACCTAAGTCACCACCTAAGCCACCGAGCACTACGGTCCGCTGTACTCATTGGCATGCTGAGCTCAGGGGTCGGCACGGCACAGGCCCAAACGATGGGCGCTAGCAGCAATTCCACCGGCAGCATTCAAATTCCGCAAACAACCACCAGTGTGGGAAAAACCACCTTCGGCAATAAAAGTTTAAATGTTGTAAATCAGGGGGGCGGTCAGGTGGTGCCGAGTTTTACGTTTAATCTGCCTGAACTTCCTAAGGCCACTATACCCCAGCAATCGCCTGGGATCCCTAAGCCTTATGAGCCCGACCTTGGTCCCTTTGAGGCGAATCGACTGTGACAAGTTCCCTACATCGGCTGCTCTCGCCGAGGGCGCTCGCTTTTGTTTTTGGCGCAACCCTTTGTTTCTCAGGTAACGCCCACAGCCAAGACATCACATGTACTGCGCGGCAATGCCGCGGCACGGACATCATGGGAAATCCTGTGTTGTTGCGCGTAAATTCAGATCGACTGGATTCAACGCAGAGCTATACCGCTCGCATTGGTGATAATGAAATTCAGGTTGAGCGACAGAGGTCACCTCTTGTTAGCGCAGGCTGGAACGGCCCTGTACTACGACAGAGACCGACCACGACTGTCACCGGAGTGGTCGATGGCTACCCGGTGAGCCTTTATACTGAGAGCTCAGGGCTGACAACGGGTGAAGCCTTTGGTCAACCCATTACTTGTGGTGTGGATGGATTGTCTGTGTTCGGCCCAACTCCTTGCTTCTGATGCAAGCTCAAGCGGTCTGTTCCGAAGGACTAGAGCGTTGGCGCTTGCTTAGTGCGGATGCGCGTTACGCGCAGCTGCCACCATTGCCGCGTTTTGTACAGGCTGTACGTGACCAGAGCCAGAGTGCCGAGGAGTTGCTCGATCTCGCCTTCGTTCTGTGTGAAGCCAATCTGGAGATCTGTCTGGAAGAGTATCTTGTTTGGCAAGGTCTGTGCGTGGTGGATGCCACCGGCGTCTTTAGTTTGCAAGGCCTTGGTGGTTCCCTTTGCCATACCTATGGCTATGACTTCGAGAGCTTTCTTCGTGCGATTGCTGAGCTTGCCAGGCGAAGTGCTGACCCAGCCCAATACCACCAATGCATTAACAACAATCTGTTCAGTAGCCCTGTTGATGATTCCGTTCTGCTTGAGCGTTTGCGGGCTTTGCAACAGAGCACTGATCTCCGCTCCAGGGGTTGCATGGTGGATACCGGTAAGCTGCTAAGCAGCTTGGTGAAGCTCGAAGCATCTGTTGAGGATGGCACCAACCACTCCAGTCGCGAGCAACCCCTAGGGCAGATCCTGATCACACCCCGCCTGTTGCCAGAAGCCTTCGATGGTTATGGACGCAGCTTGAAGCTGAATATGGAGGGAGAGGTGCTTGTGAAAGGCCCTTTTTGTCTCAATGTTTGTCTTGAGAAGCCCTTTTTCTGGTTCGCAAGCATCCGGTTAAGGACAGACTGGCTAACTAGCAGCTCGTTTGAACTCCGATACCAACTGCAGCTAGATCAACACATCTCTGGCCCGTTGAGGCTGTTGCTAGCCACCACAGCCGCTGAGCCAGTGGAGCCGGGGCGCGGCGAGCGGCACTTCTGGCTACATAATGCACAGCTTCCGCACGATGCCCGTGGTGGTGTTGCAATCCCCATGGATGAAACGCACTGGCTGTGCCTGAAGGGCCATCCCCGGGAGGCCTACGGCCAAAAATGTAGCGCAGCTAACGTTTCACTCATCAATCAGTTGCCCATGCAGCTTATTCTGGCCCTTGAGGCCAGTGCCAACGTTCCAGCCTTAACGGGTCAGTTCACGCTGCCCAGCCTCAAGGCTGTTGCCAGTAACCATCAGATCGATTAAGCTTTGAGGGTATGGAATTTTTCACCTCCCCAGCGCGAACACTAGCTCTGGCTGGATTGGTATTGGGCCTGTGCTCCATCAGCACCGCCAAAGCCACCAGTGTTGAGGAGCGTCTCACGCGTCTTAATCAGTCCATGGACCTTTGTATCATTACCGCCAGCAGGCCAGGCTTCCCCTACTACGACAGGCCCGAAGCAGAGCAGGCATGTCAGCAAACCAAAGTGTTGCTTCAGCGCTTTGGTCGGGAGGCAAATCGCAATCGCAATCTTGGCTGCAGCAGCCGCATTGCGGGGCTTCATTTTGATGTGTGGATGATTCAGTTTCTTGGTGGCAAACGGATGCAAGCCGCAGTCGATCAAAATATGAAACAATTAGCGAGAAACTGCTTCAACATGGATTCATGATTCTTGGCCTTATTTTATAACCTTCGTCAACCATTTATCATGAAGCAACTTCTCCTTCGCCTCTGCCTCGCATCCACCGCCTTGGCATTGCCGCTAGGTGCAGCAGCGCAATCGCTACGGGGGATCACGAGCATCAATAATTCACGTATGAATCTGCCAGCCCTCACGATTACAGGTGTCTCGCTTTCGACTACCGCTGACGGTGGACTTGTCGAGACCACCACTGGGCTCGACCGATTGAGAGTGGAAATCCCCACCTCCAGCAATACTAAAACGGTGATCGAAACATACTCGGGCACATCAGTTAAGGAAGTGACCCTTTTTGCGCCGCGAACCTTCACCAACTCAAATGCTGGCACACGTGTAGTTGATCAAGGACCTGAAGATGTTTTCCCTTTCATTTGTGGAGCCGCAGCACCCGGTCAGGCGGCCAACGTTCCTGGTACTTATATTGATCCCAGTGGCGCGTCCATGTCCACCGGACCTGGAGAAGCTCCTAAGAATTATGCCGGACAGGATGCGAACAGTTCCGGGGACGACCCAAATCCTAATCCACTGGCGCTCGCAGTTCTCTCAGCAGGCACAATGTTTGCCAGACAGCCCTACTTGAATTCAGGCTCTTTCTTGAACCCGGGTTTAACCAACACAGCACCTCTTCAGATCACACCATTCCCCTCTGGTGTTGCATACCCAGATTGCGGCGGCTAAGACCAGCTACCGAAGCCGCCCCGTGTGGTCAGTATTGCGAAAAGTTTAATTTTCTCTGAAGTTGCGAAAGCAACTTATTTTTTACTTGACCTGCTTAGGGGTTCAACTTTAGAATTGTTCTATTGCTCAGCAGCCCCCCATGTCAGATCTCCTAGGTTCCAGCCCCGCTGATGTGGGCTTCAACCAGACAATCCCAACGTATGGCTTCGCTTATACCGGCCCTAGCGGTCATGGCTCCGCTCTACAGCTGGCGATGCAGCAGAGCGAAGCCCTGCTCGACAGCTTCTTCGCAGGGGCGACCTACTCTGAACAGTTGTTCAGCATTTTCGGCAACGCTGGAACAGATCCAGATGTTTTTGCGCAACGCGTTTCATCCATAGCATCGGACTTCAAGCTAGAAGATCTCTTAACTGGCATCACCCTTATCTCCGCGGAAATCATGGGCGGCGCCTACGGTGCCTTCGCCAGCGCGGGCCCCAATGGAGAAGCTTCTCGAATCTTCCTCAATGCAGACTGGGCCAGCCAGAGCTCAGTCGATGCCATCACCGGTGTACTCCTCGAAGAATATGGCCACGCCGTTGATTATTACCTGAACCGAGAGCTTGATAGTCCAGGAGATGAAGGTGACCTCTTCTCGAGAAAAGTGCGCAACATGGCCGTTACTGAGGTTGAGATGGCTGGAATTTTTGAAGAAAGCGACCACATTCATCTCACCTATCAAGGAACAACCTGGCTGGCTGAGGCAGCCCTAACCGTTTATAGCTCAAATTCGGGCCCCAATGTAAATCAATATGTGGGGTTTAACCAAGAAATCGAGTTTGACGAGATGCACCTACCAGACCCAATCCCTAGTGGGCCAGTTCTTCTTAATCTTTATGCCTATGATGTTGATTGGGATGGCACCAATTCTGGCGAGAATAATGAAGTTTTTCTTTACGGTCCGGGCCTTCCACCAACATCCGTCGGCCTTTTGAATGGTTTTAATGAAAGATGGACTTGGAGCACGTTTGATGTTACGAATTTGGTCACTCAGGGAGGGGATTATGGTGTGTTAATTACACCAGATATTTATAATAGCGGATGGAAGGTGACTGTTAGCCATGCGTCACTGACAACTGGTACCACTAATGGAAACATCACGAATCTCACGGTTGATGTCGATGGCAAGGTTAACTCCACTATCACAGTAGACACCCAGGGCGACTATGGACTCACCTACTACCTTATTGACGCTAACAACGTTGTCGTATCCACATATGAAGAAGTCATACATAATTTACAGAGAGACACACCTTTTGCTAATGGCCCGGATCAGCTCTCAGGTGGGGCACTTGCTAATGGGACTTATAAGCTAAGGGCCGTTTTGGCATATCAGCAATTTTATATTATTGAGGATATAGCTACATGGACTGTCGTTAAGAATGATTCAGGCATAACGACGACTGACGACAATGATACAGTTCCCCCTACAGTTACAATTACAAGTTCTAATAACGTCCTTAAGATTGGGGACACCACCACGGTAACATTTACTTTTAGCGAGGATATCAAAAACTTTACATTGGACGATGTGACCGCACCCAACGGTACCTTTGGCACCTTAAGTGGAAAGGTGCTCAATGACGACGGCACCTTCTCCTACTCAGCAACGTTCACCCCAAATTCAAACATAGAAGATGCGAGCAACCAGTTCGTCGTGGGAACTGACTGGAGTGATCTTGCCGGCAACGCTCCAACCGCCACTACGTCTTCTCCTAATTACTCAATCGACACGGTACGACCAACGATTGCGATTACAAGTGATAAGTTAGCTATGCATCACGGCCAAACTTCCTTGATCACGTTTACCCTCTCGGAGGACTCAACTGGTTTTGCTCGTAATGATGTTGCAGTGAGTGGTGGCAGTCTTACCCAGTGGAAGAAAGTGAGTGCAAGTGTCTATACCGCTGTCTTTATGCCAGCCAACAACAGTTCTGGCAACGCCTTGATTTCTGTCTCTGATAATGCATTTACAGATCTTGTTGGTAACCTTAATGCTGATGGCGACGATTCCGATAATAAGGTTGACATTACTGTTGCTCCAACCGCAATTTTCCGAGGAGTCCCCTCTAGCGTTCAGCCAGGCTCTTTCAATAAAATGACCATTTTCCTTACTGAGGGGTCGAGCAATTTCTCGCGATCTTCGATTCTCTCTAGCGTTGCGCTACGTGGTTTCCGCAGAATTAGTGATACGCTTTATGAGGTTCAATACGTTGCACCTCGTATTGGCAAGATTAGTATGGGTGTGATTTCTGGAAGTTACACCGATGCCGATGGTGTTGCGAGCATCGCCAATAGCGATGGATTGGATTCTATTTCTATTGATGTATCAGCTGTTGCCTCCTATGGATCAACCACTCCATCATCCAGCGGACGCGGAGGGACAACAGGCATTGTCGTGGGTCGCTCCCGTGCTCTACCGGGCATCAGATCATCTGCTCCAGTTTCATCAAGGCTCAGATTCCCTCAACCTGTGGGTCGAAGTGCCTCCACCGGTATCCGCCGCCGCCGCTGATCAAGCGGTTCGCTCCCGCTTATAGACACGCCAGCTGGTGGTCTCGATTGTTCCAAGCACTGTGGTGGAGCCTTGAAAGGTCACGCTCACACGATCTGGGCGACCCGCTCGGATCTTCAGTGCTTTCTCCACTGGAAAGCGGTAGCGCCCGGGCACCGCCATCCCGTAGTACAGGCTTTTCCCATCAGTATCTTCCACCTCTAACCAGCTGGGGCCTTGGGCGATGATCAGCAAGCTGGGTATGCCAGCCTCCACTGGGCGATCCACTGGTTCATCTGAGGCTGGGATGACCTCCCGTTGAAACTGCACGGCTCGTATCGCCAGGCTCATTCCGCCGCCGATTAACACCATGCTCAGCAGGATCACTGTTAAACGTCGCAACCCAGGCCGTTTCCTGGGTATGAGCTGTTGTTGTTGTTCGTATGCAGATAGACTGGCCTGCATGGCATCAATCTGATCGGTCCGTGCCATCAGATGCAATTGGCGTTGATTTGAGGCTTCCGCTTCGGTGCGCAGTGCGGCGAGCTCAGCCTGGAACTGCAACATCTGTTCAGCCATGGCTTCAACCGCATGTTGCAGGCGCTCGATTCTGTGTCCCTGTTCTGGCATGGCTTTGTCGACTTGTCGCTACCGTTGTTGCAGCTGCATCCTGGCAGCTAGACAAGATGTTGCCCAGCTGCCAGACAACCCCCCTTCCTTTCCTAGACTTGCTCCGCCTGCCCGCCATGAACTCGGTGCACTGCCTGATCGCCTGGAAACGGTTCATTCTGTCCGTGGCAGCGCTTGCTGCTCTGGCGCCATCCGCAGCACTGGCCAATGTGGTGAATGTGGAATGCTTCAGCAATGGCGATGGAACCACCAGCTGCCAACGGTTGCGAGATGGCGAATGGTTTGATTGTGCCCGCAGCATTGGTGGCGTGAGCACCTGCGTGAGCCGTGAGGTGGTTCCCGGCCGCGACGACCCGATCACCTGCACCATGGATGGAGGCGGGATCTTTACCTGCACCAGCGCATCCCGCGGCACCTCCGGCAGTAACATGCCTCCTACGAGCGTGTTTGGCTTCTAATCCCCTTTCCCAGTTCGCAACCCGTTCCAGTTCGCAACCCGTGCGACAGAATTGTTTGTTGATGCATGTAGTGCTGTAAGGGTTGATGAGCAGGTGCTCGTATCAAGATTGTGAGTATTTTGGATAGAAATTAGCTTTTACTATTAGAGGTTTATGCTAATTTGCTTGGATCAAAAATATGTGCTTGTGATACCTATCACTCGATACAACAACCCCTTGCTTTGACTTTATG
>JAGYIH010000038.1 GCA_018402615.1 Aquiluna sp. | reverse complement strand
GTTGACCATGCGCAACCTTGATATTCAGGACACTAGGCAAAAGCTCGACATGTATCGAGAGCAGGGCAACTTTAGCTCTGGCGAACTTGGGCTTACCTAGAGATTACGCAACCATGAACTAAACGCACCAAATAGCTTCAACTCTTTGCCATCGATTCAGATTCAAGCCCTTTTAAGTTTCCGCGCCAACTCTAATTTCTTGATGAGCGCGGAGTGGCCGTGCCTTTGAAATGGAGAAGTAATGCGTTCTACTCTTACCAAAATCGCAGCCCTCGGTGTGGCTGCTGCAACAGTAACCGCCCTGTCTGGATGTGCTGCAGAGTCACCTGCCGGTGTAAATGCTGACGGTTGGCCAGACAAGCTAGTCTTCGGTGCAGTTCCATCCGAGGAGTCCAGCTCCCTTGTAGAGAGTTACGAAAAAATCATTGAGGTCCTAGAGCAGGAGCTTGGCCTCGAGATCGAGTTCTTCCAGGCAACCGACTACGCGGGAATCATCGAGGGTCAGGTTTCTGGTCGCGTTGACCTAGCTCAGTACGGTCCGTTCTCCTACGTGCTCGCCGGATTCCGTGGTGCAGAGCTCGAGGTGGCCGGAGTTATGACCGACGGCCCAGACATTGAGCCTGGCTACCAGTCCTACCTAGTGGCTCGTGGAGATGACAGCAGCATCAATGACATTGCGGATGTCGCTGGCAAGATCGTTTGCTTCGTGGACCCAGCCTCCACCTCTGGATACCTATACCCATCAGAAGGCATCATTTCTGCAGGAATTGACCCAGAGACTGGAATCACTCCAGTGTTTGCCGGTGGACACGACGCATCAGCATTGGCCGTTGCCAATGGTGACTGCGATGCGGGTTTCGCATTTGACGCCATGATCGACAAGAACCTAATCGAGAAGGGTGACATCAAAGAGGGAGACCTCAAGACGATTTGGAAGTCCGCGGTTATCGCTGGATCACCTCTTGCCATGCAGTCAGGTCTACCTCAGACCCTGAAGGACGAGATTGTTCGCGTCCTCACACAGGAAGCAAACGTGGACGCTTTGGTAGCGTCAGGCATTTGTGACTCAGTGGAGAACTGTGGTCTAACTGACGAGAAGGTTTGGGGCTACGTGTCCAAGCCAGACAGCTTCTACGACGGTGTTCGCCAGGTTTGTGAGGTTACCGGCGCTTCACAGTGCCAGTAAGAGCTATCGAACTAACCGGGGGTCGGGCTTGCCCGGCCCCCGGTTTCACCACCTCAGGAGGACGTAATGAGCGAAGCTGTAATTAGAGTAGAAAACTTAACTAAGCAATTCGAGACGGGCACCGTTGCCCTAAAAAATGTCTCACTTGAGGTCCCCAAGGGGCAGATGATGGCCATGATTGGTCTGTCTGGTAGCGGCAAGTCCACGCTGATGAGACACCTCAACGGACTTACCCGGCCAACCAGCGGTGATGTCTATGTCTTGGGAACTCACGTGAACGCAGCGGATAAGAAAGAACTCAGAGCGGTTCGACACCAAGTCGGTTTCATTTTTCAACAGTTTGGGTTGGTGGGAAGAATTACCGCCCTCGAGAACGTTCTTTCCGGAGCGCTCGGATCACTAAAGGGCCCAAGGTTCGGGGTAGCAAGCTATCCCCTCGAGCTTAGAAAGCGGGCACTGGAACACCTAGATCGTGTCGGTCTGGCGGACTACGCCTTTCAACGCGCCGACACTCTGTCGGGCGGACAGATGCAACGCACAGCAATTGCGCGTTCGCTAATGCAAGAGCCCTCAATCATGCTTGCTGATGAGCCAGTGGCCTCCCTGGACCCCGAGTCCAGCGCCCAGGTCATGGACATCATGCTGCGCATTGCCACCGAGGAATCCCTCACGGTCGTTGTCACCCTGCACCAGGTCGAGCTGGCACTGGGCTGGGCTGACCGCATCGTGGGTCTGCGCGACGGCGAGGTCGTGCTGGATGACACTCCCAAGAAGATCGGTAAGAAAAAGGTTATGGAGGTCTACCAGCGAGTCGCTCCAGCTGGCGAGGATGCTGAAAAGCTAGCGGCAGAGAGTATTCAGAAGTTAGAGCTACTCAAAAATGCAGACTGAGATTCCAGGGGGAACAAAGCGGTTCACCCCAAAGGCCACCAAACCCACCATCGTCACCCGCTCGACGATTAGCGCGTTTAGCCTGCTGGCCATCTGGGCCTGGATTTTTGTCGACATGGACCTACTCCGGGTTGTTGGTGGCGCTCAAGACATCGCAAATCTTGTGGACTACATGCTCCCTGCCAATTTTGATGTCCTCGACCGGGCAATAGAGCTCACGCTTGAGACCTTCTGGATGGCCGTACTCGGAACTTTCATAGCTCTGATCTTGTCCGTCCCACTGGCGTTTCTCGCGGCACGAAACACCACTCCTCACCCGGCGGTTTACGCGGTAGCGAGAGGCATCATCGTCTTCACCCGTGCAGTACCGGATCTAGTCTTTGCCCTTATCTTTGTGAGGGCTCTCAGTATTGGGCCGCTGCCTGGCATCTTGGCGTTGGCTTTTCACTCAATCGGCATGATTGCCAAACTACTGGCCGACGCAATTGAACAAACCGATAAGCAACCCAGGGAGGCAGTTACCTCGGTCGGGGCGACTAGCCTGCAGACAATAGTCACCACAATAATTCCGCAAATCACCCCTGCGTTTATCTCCATCGCCCTTTTCAGGCTCGACATTAACCTTCGCTCCAGCACGGTTCTTGGGCTGGTTGGTGCCGGTGGTGTAGGCCTTTTGCTTAAAGAGACTCTCGGCCAGCTTGCTTACTCAGAGGCGCTGGGTGTTGTCTTTGTGATCTTCGTTTTCATCCTTGGCATGGAGATTGTTTCAGCTGCGGTTCGCGCAACACTGCTGGGTGGGGAGAGTGGCAATCTTCCCGGCGGGAAAAAGGCCTTTAGGTTCAAGGCCCTAGAGGCCTCTGGAGAGAAGACACCCCAAAAACCCAACCCAAAGGTGCTGCCACCATGGACTCGTAAGCGCGTGATCTCAAATGGCTACGGATACTTCTTCGCGGGCTTGGTCGTAGCTGGCTTTATCTCGGTGCAGGTCGACTTTTTAAAACTGATCACCTCATTCTTTGACATCTTTGTGTTTATTGGCCGAATGATTCCGCCTGACTTCGTCACGGCCGGGCCACAGATCTTTGATGGCATGGTTGAGACGCTGGCTATCGCCGCCGTCTCAACGGTTCTGGGTTCGATCCTCAGCATCCCGCTCGGATTCTTGGCGGCAGTGAACGTTTCTGTGAATCGATTCGTCTACGGCTTAACTCGCATACTGCTGGTATTCATTCGAGGAATACCCGAATTGATTTTGGCAATCATCTTCGTGGCCGCAATGGGACTGGGTCCAGTCCCTGGAATCTTCGCTCTGTCGATCGGAACCGCGGGCTTCTTGGCGAAATTGATCGCCGACTCAATTGAGGAAATTGATCCCGCTCCGCGTGAGGCAGTGACTGCAACGGGTGCGACCAGGTTCCAGGAGCTTTTCGTGTCTGTCGTCCCACAGGTCATGCCGGCTCTTATCGGGCAACTTCTTTACACCTTTGACATCAACATTCGCTCGAGTGCAATCTTGGGTATCGTTGGCGGCGGTGGCATCGGGTTCTTGCTCTTCAACTCTATGAAGGTGTTGGCATTTGACTCAACCGCAGCGATTATCATCTCGATCTTCGTTGTGGTTTACGCGATTGAAATCCTCGCCGGCTACGTCCGCAAGCAAGTTATCTAGGAGTTGAATTGGCACACGTACTAGTAGTTGGGGCGGGAATCTTTGGCACCATGCACTCGTTCTTTGCCCTTAGAGCTGGGCACCGAGTCACCCTGATTGAACGAGACCGCTACCCGTCAAGCGCATCTGTCAGAAATTTCGGAATGATTGCAGTTGGTGGCAGGGCCAAAGGTGAGGAGCTCAAGCACGCACTTCGAGCCAGGCAGCTCTGGGGAGAGATTGCGCAAGAGCACTCGATTCTCACGTTCCGGCCATCTGGTTCGATCATGGTGGCGCTCAACGATGATGACCTGCAGGTGATGGCTGAGGTAGCAAACTACGAGGACGCCGAACAAAGACAGTGGAAGATTCTGGATTCCAACGAAGCTCGGGAGCTAAACCCAGCCCTGCAGGGGAAGATCGCAGGAGGACTGTTCTGTGGCCAGGATGCAGTCGTTGAACCCGAGAGTGTGCTCACTGAACTTCGAGAAATCATGTCCCAGAACCCAAACTTCAGGTTCTTGCCGGAGACGGAGATTGTGGACCTGGTTGAACACGACGGGGTAGTTGCCAGTGACCGATTTGGATCAGAAATTCACGCCGACTACGCCCTGGTCGTCCCCGGGGCTGATCACTCCACACTGTTTCCAGATGTGCTCAAGTCCGCTCCGCTCCGCAGGGTGTTTCTGCAGATGGCAAGACTTGAATCCCCAGGGGTTGAAATCACCACCTCGATTGCCAACGCGGATTCGTTGCGCTACTACCCGGGCTATCAAGGCAAGGCATTAGAAAAGCTATCTCCGGCAAAGGAAATCGTTGAGGAGCTAACAATGCAGCTACTCATGCAGCAAAGAGTTGATGGCACGCTAACGATCGGTGACACCCACCTCTATCAGGAGCCCTTTCCCCACGAGATGCGAGAAGACGCCTATGCGTATTTGCTTGACGAGATCACTGCAATTCTTGGCAAGAATGCACCGCCCGTTAGAACACGCTGGACCGGCATCTACAGTCAGAACACCTCAGGCGAAATCTGCGTGAGAGAGCGAGTATCGGAGCGAATCATGTTGGTAACCGGACCTGGTGGCAGGGGCAACACCCTGTCCCCCGCTATCGCCGAGGCAAGCCTTAGGGAATTGTTCGATGTATAAGCTCGCGGTGTTTGATGTGGCTGGCACGATTGTCAGCGATGACGGCGTCGTCATCGATGCATTCCTAGAAGCCTTCACAAAAGTAGTTCCGGAGCGGATGGATGAGAATCGAGAGCGCTTCATAAACTTCGCCCAAAAGACCATGGGGCAGTCCAAAATCGAGGTCTTTTACTCCCTGCTGGGAGACCAGAGACTGGCCGCTGCCGCAGCGGACGCATTTCAGAGTGCCTACCTAAAGCACATGCACCGATCCGAGGAGTTCCCCGGCATCAAAGACATGTTCCAGGCACTTCGCTCGAAAGGCCTCAAAGTCGCGCTGAACACCGGATTTAACAGGCCCACCCTCGAACAAATGATTGATCACTTTGGTTGGCGGGGACTGATAGATGCATCTGCAACCCCTCAAGAGGCTGGTGCGGGTAGACCATCACCGGCAATGCTCCGCATGGTGGCCAATCAACTCGGCGTAACCGATAGCCAGATGGTGGCCGTTTTGGGAGACACGGCTACGGACATCGAGACGGCAAAGGCATTCAAAGCCGGAATCTCAATAGGAGTGCTCAGCGGTGCCCACGGCTCACGAGAGTTCGAGGATGCGGCAGCCGACCTCGTGCTCGAAAGAGCCACAGATGCGCTGCCTCACCTAGTTCGCTAGGTGCTTGCTGGTCAGCTTTTCAACCAGGTCAGAGTTTGCTCCGGCGCTTTGCAACAGCTCAGTTATGCCAAGCCCTTTTTGATCAAGAACATCGAACATGGCCTGCATGGCGTCAGCTTCGGCACGCACCAGTGCTCCCGATTTGACCATGATCTCCGGGGTCCAGAAGGGCTGTGAGTGCGAAAGTCTCGCAAGAATTTGAGGAAGCCTCTCCTGAGTCTTTGCGAAGTCAGCCACGATGGCTTCGCGGTTGGCGCCCATAAGCGACAGTGCTGACGCGGCAAAGATGCCCGTTCGGTCTTTGCCGATAGCACAGTGAAATACGGCTGGACCATCCGTCTGGGCAATTGCCCACAACCCCTCAACCACCATTGGAGCAGCCTGTTCTAAAACCATGGCGTACCAACTACCAAGCATCTGATTGGTGAAACTCATTTGCTCAATACGCTGACCAATGTCGTGATCTTGTTGGGCTAGGTCTAGCAGCGGCAGGTTCAGGTAGGAGATTTCGTGATCGCCCAGCGGCCCTCGACCGGTCGACTCGGCTTCTGGTTTCGACCTAAAGTCAATGATTAGCTTTAGTCCGTGGCCGGCGACTCGCTCAGCCTCTTCGTGATCGATGGTCGCTAGATCATCGGAGCGAAATAAAGTGGAAGGCTTGAGCTCGCCGCCGGTCACTCCGATTCCACCGAGGTCACGGAAATTGGCCAGCTTGGTCACCTGGTAGTCGAAATCAATCACGACCAAACAGTAGCGGGAACACTTGAACGAATCGGTAACAACTGTGACCAATTGTTCATCTTGGCGAAAGCAAAAAGTCATGGTCCCATTGACCAAGCGGGTAGTTTTGCCTAGTGGCTAAACACACCCTTCGTCTGACACTCCAACTTGGTCTCACCCAAACCATCGGGTATGCCTCCTCGTACTACCTGCCGGCAATTCTGGCTGCGCCAATTAGCAAGACAGTGGGAATCAGCTTCGAGCAGTTCTTTTTGTTTCTGGCAGCGGCATCACTTATCTCTGCTTTCCTAGGTCCTAGGTTGGGCAGGATAATCGACGGCTACGGGGGCCGATTGGTGCTACCGGTTTCTTCGCTAGTCTTCGCGGCTGGCTTGGTCCTGATGTCCTATGCAACCAGTGTCGCCACGCTCCTTGTAGCGTGGCTCGTGCTCGGTTTTGCCATGGCAGCTGGGCTCTACGATGCGGCCTTCGCTTCGGTGGTTGAGATCCAAGGTGACGAATCGAGAAGAACCATCGCTGGGATCACCCTAATTGCCGGCTTTGCCAGCACAATTGGCTGGCCCATCACCGCGCTCATTGAGGCAAACTTCGACTGGCAGACCAGTCTTTTATTCTGGGCAGCAGTTCACGTCCTGATTGGGCTGCCACTCCACCTTTTGCTCCCAGGGTTTCGAAAATTGGAACGCAGGGCCAGACGAGACGAACGAACCCAGTCAGCAAAAGAGCAGCAATCTAAGACCTTGGTTGTGCTGATGGCCGTTCTGTTCGCACTGGGAGGGCTGACTCAGGTTGCCGTGGGCACTCACTTGCCCGGGCTGATCGCCAGTGGCGGAAACGAACAGGCCTTTGCCCTATTTGCGGCAACACTGCTCGGTCCAGGTCAGGTGGTAGCCCGATTGCTACAGGTTTTGTTTCCAAATCAATTTACCCCCGTGCGGGTTGCAGTCGCGGCCCTGATATTGCACCCGGTTGGGGTATTGGCCTGGTGGCTATTTGGGAATCCGGGTGTTTTGGTTTTTGTTTTCCTCCACGGAATGGGGTCTGGATTTCTCACCGTCGCAGCTGGAGTGCTACCCCTATTTGTCTTTGGCTCCAATAGCTACGGTCAGCGCCAGGGCTATATCATGGCGGCATCCAAAGTGCTCTTGGCCTTCGCACCACTAATCTTTGGAGCACTCCTGGTGAGAATTGGAACGGGCTCTTTGTCCCTCACCGTCTCAAGCGCACTGATCTCACTGATAATTCTTTGGTGGCTCGTTAGCCACAGGGCAAAAACCGACGCAATGAAGACACAAGTGGGAGAATGATTTTTGTGAT
>JAGYIH010000037.1 GCA_018402615.1 Aquiluna sp. | reverse complement strand
ACCGTTGTAGGTCTGAACATTGCCCCTCAGGCAATAGTTGTGTCTTCCCATCTTGCAGTATTCGCATTCCCTGCAGGAGTCGACAAAAGTTCCAACACCAACTCGGTCACCAACTGAGAACTTCTTGACCGAATCGCCAACTGCGGTGACCTCACCGAGGATCTCGTGACCCGGGACCATTGGAAAGATGCCTTCGAACCACTCGTTTCTCGCCTGGTGAATGTCAGAGTGGCAAATCCCCGAGAACAGGATCTTTATTGCAACCGAAGTAGACCCCACCTCTCTCAGTGGCATCTCTCCTTTTGAAAACTTAGAGGTTGGTGACTGGGTGATGATTGATCTTGTGGTTGGCATGAAACTCCTTGGTCGCTAATGAACATACTCGTTTCTAGTTTCTTTATTCCCCTCGGCTGGGAGTTGGGGTGAGCTTTGCAGAGTTAAAACTGGTTAACTCTCACCATGAAGAAGTTTCTCAAGTGGTTCGGGCTTGGACTGCTGGGTATTTTGTTAATCGGTCCGTTCCTAGTTCCAGTGAACACCTCGGGCACCTTGACCAAAGAGCAGGCCGCGAGTGAGATTTGGGGTGGTGAGTCGAAGTGGGTTGAGCTGGCGGGCCATGAGGTGCATTACGTGGACACCGGTGACCCGGAATCTGATCGACTGATTGTCCTAATGCATGGCTTCGGAGCGAGTGCTTACAGCTACCGCGATGTTTTGGAACCACTGGCAACCTTGGGCCACGTAATCGCCTATGACCGCGCAGCCTTTGGGTTTACCGAAAGGCCAACCTCATGGGAAATCAACCCTTACGGGGCCGAAGGCCAGCTTCAAGTGCTTGACGAGCTAATTGCAAAATTTGGTTCGGGCAAAGAGGTCTTCATAGTTGGACACTCGGCCGGTGGCAACCTGGCCGCCAGCTATACGGTCGACAACCAAGAGAAGCTTGCTGGCAGCGTGCTCTATGCACCTGCAGTCTTGAATGGCGGTGGAGGCCCCTCGTGGTTGAACTGGATCTTCTCGATTCCTCAGATCAACCACATCGGCCCAGCGTTGGTTTCCTCGATTGCTACCAGTGGTCTTGATCTTTTATATCTCAGCTACAACGACCCGGAGACCGTGACCGAACAAACCCTCGCCGGCTACACCCAGCCGCTCAAGGTTGAGGGCTGGGAGAAAGCCTTCTGGGAATTCAACAAAGCGCCAAGAGACACCGGAGTCTCAGAGCGACTTCGTGAGATCAGGGTTCCAACCCTGGTCCTAACTGGTGATAACGATCAGGTGGTTGCAACCGCTGACTCGGTGACTGTTGCAGGGCTTGTCTCTGGCTCGGAGCTGGTGATTATCCCCCAAACTGGCCATCTTCCCAACGAGGAATCTCCGCGGGAATTTGCTCAAGCCGTGATTGACTTCGTGGAGAAAAACTAGAGAGGTCTGTTCTTGCTTTACAAAGGCGTGTTTGGCACTTTTCGATTGGCAGTTGGTCTAGCGCTACTCGGAAGCGTGCTGTGGCAGGTATCAGACCGCTTGGCCGTTGACCTATTCAGACCCTTTGAGTACTTTGCCTACTTCTCCATCATCTCCTCGATTCTTGCCGGGGTGGTGCTGACTGTTAGCGGTTTGACGCTCTTGCAGGGCAAGGACGAGGGTGAGCGAGTACACACCTACAGACTCATTGCGACAGTCAGCATGATCATCGTTGGCGTGGTCTACCACGCCCTATTGGGAGACAGCGCCGTTGATCCAAGAGACATTGGTTACCAGTGGCCGGTGGTTCCTAACCTCGTGATTCACACCTACGCACCAATTTTGATTGTCGTGGACTACCTGCTCTCCATAAAGGGCTACAAACCATCATGGAAAAAGGCTTGGTGGGTGGTTGTCTACCCACTTACCTGGCTGGCCTTCTCCCTGGTTAGGGGCCTGTTGGATGGCTGGTGGCCATACTGGTTCATCAACCCAAACTCTGAAGGTGGTGTTGTTGGCATGCTCACCTACGTCTTGATAATTGCGACTGCTTTCATTGCCCTCGGATTCATAGTTCTCGGCGCGAGACTTGCGGTCATGAAGGTTCTTGCTGATCGCTAACGAAATTTCACACGCCTAATCGGGGTTACAAAAACATGATTGATACCTCGCTAGACCTCACCATGTTGACGGCCTGTAAAGAGCCTCAAGATCTGGGCCAGGGTGATCATGGTCGTGAACGTTGATCCCGATGCCCTGAGCCCGCAGTATGAGACCTTGGAAGGCTTCAGAGGAAGTACCAAGACCGTGGCTTACCGTCATTGGCCCCATCTGGTTCTTCAAGCAAGAGCTCAAGGACGACGAGGCAATTGGTGAATACTGCTCAACGACCTGGGGTCACCTTTCCAATGACGACCAAAGCTGAGTAAATCCGAAGCGCCACGAGCTCTACAAGACCCTTGTGAAACCAAGGACTCCAGCCTAGCAGGGCCGGTGATGTGGAACTTCGAGAAGTTTCAGATCTTCGCCAAACAGCTCCACCGCTTCCGCCCAGCACCAAGCCAGATTCCAGAGATTGTTGAGCTGTTGAGGCAAACCTCCTCGCTAGGCTGTCCTGGTGCAATAACCGCCGTCTGACATCATTCAAGATGAAGGGAAATTACCTCTGCTAGCGAGGTGAATGAGAGCAAGCCCCAACAAGTGGGGTTTCCAGATGAACCTGAGCCCGGAGAAAGCCGGAAGAGCGCTGATTCGCGAAATCAAAGAAGAGCTAAACACCGACATCAAGGGTCGTCAGTTTGATCGCGCGCCACCGGGGACATTGACTCGGTGCTTTGTTTGTGAGCTGCAGGGAGATAAACCACAGTTCTCAACAGACCACAGCGAAATGCGTTGGGTTCCAGAGAACGAGCTAAGAGTGGATTGGGCAGAACCGGATCTGCCTGCACTTTAACGGATCCTGATTCCTTTTGTTGGCCAGCCGGTAACCCCTCTTTGTCCGACGCCTTCTTGATATTAAGAACGATGTCAATGATTGACCAGATTCCAGGCCTCAAAGTTAAAGCTTCAGAATTCCTGTCCGATCTTACCGAGGTAAAGCGGTCAATCCCGAAGGTTGCCACAAAATAGACGCACCAAGCGATCACAAAATCGCGCTTTGAAATCTCCCGGAATCTGCTTAGCGGTCAGTGTTCTTTTTGATCAACGACGACGGAGGAGCCGGTGATTTTTCCAGCGTCACCCAAACTCTCATTTCCTCGGTTAGCGAATACTCTGCACCGAGGCTTACAGTCCATCCAGGGACATCACCTTTTCTCCTGATGGTTCTCGAATGTGTTCATGGCTTGTCCCTTCCTCACCTGTTGACCACAGCGTAAGAAAGTCGGCACCACCCGGGGAGCTCCCCAGGCCCCACCGCGAAGGGCTCAGCGCCGCTGGTGCGCCTCGCGGAAGGAAAATCCAGATAATATGCAGACCTTCCAACCTCAAAGTTTCCGTTCTGCGATGGGGCGGGGCTTGGAGTTGAGAGTCTCTTGCTCTATCCGGTGAATACGGCCCGGGGCAAAACCGAATTCAAATGCGCGCGGGTCACAGCAACAGAGGCGCTCATGCGCTACATCACAAATACCCGGTTTTGTGCGGTGAAAACAAGGGAGGGGTTGTTTGTCGCACACAGATTTCACGGAACAGCACTCCCTCCCAGAACCGTGCAACAAGTTGGACTGAGGGCGCGGGTGACCGTCAGGAGGACTTTAACTGGGTGGCCGCGGTCCCGGGGCGATTTCAAGGTCACAGCGGGCATTCGGGAGCAGGCAGGCGCCATGGTCAAGGGCCATGTGTGAACCCTCCGCGAGCCCTTGCCATTCGTGTCGGGCCTGCTCGATGTCCTCTTGGTTACGGCCGACAAAGTTCCACCACATGGCGAGGGGCTCCTCAAACGGCTTGCCCCCAATAAGAATCGCTCGTAGCGTGCGACCCCGCAGATTGTTATCTGGGATGAACATCGGTAGGTAACCGAGGTGGTGGCGGAAGATCAGCGTTGTTGACGACAAGGTCACCCTGATCCAACCAGAACACCGTGTTCAAAGCCGGGGTTGACCTTGAGATCCAGAGAGCCTCCCGGGAACTCGACTGGGCAGCAACCATCGTGTGAGGTGCACCTACGTGTCCGACTGTCCAGGTCCGCAATAAGTCTGACCTCACCACCGTCCAACGAGGCCACCTCGGAGGCGTGAGGAAAAAGTGTGCAGGCTGAACGATGCGCATCAGGCAACGCGACCCAGAGCTGAACGCCGAAGTGCCCTGGTCTCTGGAGTTGATACTTCCGAATGCTGGACCCCTCGGCCAGCCGTCATGATGTTGAGTTCGCCCGGAACCACCAGAGCCAGTCCGTGGAGTCGCGGCGGATGCCTCCCCAAAGAGCCAACCACGGTTTTGCAGTCCAGAGGAGGATGCGGGGGCACGACCATTCCACCTGAATCATCACGAGGTCGGGAAGTGGTCGAGAAAACACCACGAATGGTGGTGCACCGGTTGGGCACGTCCACAGACCGTCATCGACCGTTGCCGCCGAGCGGAACCTCCCGCGGGACAACAACCCTATCCCTGATGGGAAGGAGGAGCTTGCGAGGCGCTCCTCCTCCATCAGTACGACATCGTTCACCATGGACGTCACCCTAGTTGGCGGTCGCCCGAACTTTTTGCTCCCAGGTCCGCGGTAACGAATACCTCGACCCCATGCCACAAACAGCATGAAAAGCACGCAAATGTCCACGGGTCCGGTGGCTGCAAAGCCGCGCGTGCTACCATGGCACCCACCATTACGAGAGATAACCCCACTGCCGCGAGCGGAAGGGGTACACACGAATACAGCAGGAGTATCGCCCAATCCACCGAGTATTTCGAGTGTGTGCCGGAGATGGCGTGAAGGGTGGGGTCAAGCTCATACATCCACGCAAACGGTCCCGGCAAACCGGGAGGGACCACAAAGTGGAGGATGCCAAGAGCAACCCAATAGATTCCAAGGAAATACTGCAAGATCCAGAGCAACTTGTTCATGTGAAAATAGCCTACCTTCAGTTAGTCGGTTACGATTAGTAACAGTGAATCAGTGCGGGGCCCATAACAGCAATGAGACTGGGTTACTCGGATGTAACGAGGAAGGTGTCCCCCATGGCATGCGAAAGCCACGAAGTCCCAAGCCTGCAAAAGCTCTTCAGTACAATTGGGTCCAAATGGAGCTTGCTCATCCTGATATTCCTCGCACAGAACCCTCCCAGCATTCGATTCACCGCATTGCAGCGAGAAATTTCGGGGGTCTCTCAAAAAATGCTGTCCCACACGCTGAAGTCCCTCGAACGTGACGGCTTAGTCAGGCGTGTATTACACGCCGAGATTCCCCCGCGAGTGGAATACTCCATCACCGATCTGGGAATGAGCCTGCTGCCCGTTGCACAGGGTTTTGCTGACTGGGCTTTGGAACATGGCGAGCTCATAGAAAACAAGCGTGCGGAATTCGACCTGCTCGTCCCGTAACACGCTCGTCGCACACCCATCGCAAGACCCGCTAAGCCTCCCCCACTACCTTTTAAGTAGTGCGAAGTGTGGAGGTGTGGCCTGTAGTCAGAGACCCTTCTTCTTGGTCCTCAGCATTTGCCGTGCTCGGGTCGCAGCCGAGCCTGATTCCGAACATATGCCTCACAAGTGACGGAATCGTTCAGAACTCGTTAGTTTCTGATTGTTGAGTGGGTAGATAGGCCTCGAACTGAGGTCGAAGAATATAACTACGTCGCGGGAACTGTCATATACCTAAAACAATTACAGGCCAATTGCTCATCACACCAGCCTAGCCTTGGTCGTTCTTCTGCCCCATGACCCAGGCGGCCAGCAGCGCAGTCAGGGACGAGAACAGACCAATACCAATAACCATCAAGAAGGTGGCGACAAAGCGCCCCTCGTCGGTGACCGGAAAACGGTCTCCGTAGCCAACGGTGGTGACTGAGGCAACCGCCCACCACACCGCATCTGCAAAGGATGTGATGTTAGCTCCATCTGCATATCTCTCAGCCTCAAATACTGAGAGGGCTGAAGTGTAAAGAACTAATGGCAGGGAGACCCCAACAACCATTCCGACCTTGCTTGCGCGAGTTTTCAAAAATGGCGTCAGGCCTCTAAGCACTAAAACAACGCGAAGCACTCTCAGGCTTCTAAACGCAGGGAGGAGAGTCGCCAACATCATCAGCCAGTTCTCTTTGATGAACGCGAGCCACCCGGCAACCGTCAATAACTCTCTTCCAGCTGCGATCACACGAAGCACAAGGTCAATTACAAAAATCACGTAGATGACAGTGGCCAGGTTCTCCAGAGCGTCGAACATGTACTGCTCCATTGGCAGCAGAACCTGAAGCGAATAGATCAGAAGGAAGCCGAAGCCGAGTGCCATGTAGCTGTATTCGGCTTTTTCAAAATAGGTGTTTAGACCCTGCTTGAGTTTCGACAATTTTCTCCCCTAACTACAGCATGCTCGTGAACTGGACCAGCAAAAGGAAGGTTACCAAGCCACCAAGACGGGCAATCCAGCGCATGGACTGCTTTTCGAATAGCCGTTGCTCTCCTGGTCTGCCGCTTCTACCCAAAGCCCCCAGAAGATTCAACACGATGAGCATCGAGATGAGCGAGAAAATGAAGATGATTGAGAAATTCTCATTTTCACCAAACGGCACACTCAGGGCATTTTCCAAAAGAATCTCCAGCCCAAGAATCATCGCGAGCCCTGGCAAGCCAACTGGTAGCCAACGCCACAGAGTTCTGGATACAGGCAGCTTGTCCTTCACAAAATCCAACAGCGTTGGAATCATGAACATCGCAGCCGCGATCCAAACCACTAGACCCAGACCCATGAATGCGCTTGCGACAAAGACGTAGAGCAGGTACTTCAACACAAGCGAAGTCACAACTTGTGCTCGAGGTGGCTCTGGAACAACATCTGGCGCAAGCGCGTCCATGCGGTGCGGGAAGTTTCGAGCTGCCAAATCCTCCAAAACAATTCTCAACGCAATCGCAATTGTTGCAAGCATTTGGAATGTCGCTACGTAGTTAGCGGCTGGCACGGTTAGACCGGTAAGCGCTGGAAGTGCTCTGAAGACCAAGCCTGCCACCCAGCCACCCATTAAGGATGCAAACGCAATGTCTCCGATGCGGGCGAAAAGACCGTCAACTCCAGGGATTGGTCGACGTCTAAAGTTTCGAATTGACCTTGCAATCAAGATTGGCCCAAAGCCTGCAACAGCAGTTCCAGCAAGCATTCTCCAGTCTTCAAGACTGGTTGGGTCAACCAGTGGCAAGGACCCCAGGATGAATACCGAGATACCAACAATGCCGGCAAACGAGTCGAACAAACCAATCAGCCCGATTGCTATGAACAGTGGTACCGGTGGGTGAAGCAAGGTGCCTGCATTTTCCTGAAGACCTAACACGGCGAACACCACGGCAGCTATCAGCGGCAGTACCGAAATTGAACCGAGCATTGCTCGAAGGTAGATGCCGTCGTTCAAAAGCTTCGACAATAGCGGGGAAAATCTGGCTGTCCTTCGAGTCCAGTTTCTAGTTGGCTTGTCCAGGAAGATCAATGCAGCTAGGGACCAAGCGCCGAGG
>JAGYIH010000036.1 GCA_018402615.1 Aquiluna sp. | reverse complement strand
CGGAATTGCAGTAGGGCTGATTGTCTACCTGGTTCAAACTCGCCGCCACCCTGGCAACGAACCGTCAGCCTTCCGACCCGGCAGAGAACCTGCCGAGGATCTAGACCCTGCCGAAGATGAAAAGGCAATAAAACCTAACTAGCAAATTGTGGGCCAATGAAGTCCCTCTCAAGTGAAATTGATTGGAGAGTGACATGACCGTACTAAGCCCTTTTGAGCGCTTCAACGCGGGTCCCCTAACTCAGGGTTTATATAGCCCAGAGTTCGAAAAGGACGCCTGTGGCCTAGCAATGGTTGCCACGCTCAGAGGCTACGCCGGTCACGACATCGTCGAAATGGCATTGTCCTCACTGAGGAATCTCGAGCATCGTGGAGCCGTTGGCTCGGACGCTGGAACTGGTGATGGTGCCGGAATCCTCACTCAAATGCCAGACAAGTTCTTCAGGGCAGTGGTGGATTTCGAGCTGCCGGAACTAGGGAGCTATGGTGCCGGACTGGTATTTCTTGACGCTGCAACGGCTAAGGCTGACAAAGCGACTCTGAGTAACCTTGCAAAACAGGAAAAGCTCTCGGTTATCGGCTGGCGGACACCGCCAACGAACCCAAAGGTTTTGGGCGAGCAGGCAAGGGCTGCAATGCCACTGATCGAGCAGGTTTTTATTTCTGCAAGCGATAAGGCCTCCGGGCTAGAACTGGAACGCAGGCTCTTCAGGCTGCGCAAGCGAAGTGAGCGCGAGATTGGGATCTATCACCCGTCGCTATCGATGCGAACCATTGTCTACAAGGGCATGGTGACAACTCTGCAGCTCGAACCGTTCTTCCTTGACCTCTCTGACGAGCGTTTTGAATCATTGCTTGCGCTGGTTCACTCTAGATTTTCAACCAATACCTTTCCGTCCTGGCCGCTCGCTCACCCGTTCCGCTTCATTGCTCATAACGGAGAGATCAACACGGTGAAGGGCAACACGAACTGGATGGCAGCTCGAGAGTCACTACTGAAGTCAGATCTACTTGGGGATCTTGACCAGATCAGACCAATTGTTACTGCCGGAGCATCCGATTCTGCAAGTTTTGATGAGGTGCTCGAGCTGCTCGTGCTCTCCGGCAGGTCGCTTCCGCACGCCATGATGATGATGATTCCGGGCGCCTGGGAGAAACAGCTCGACCTGGATCCCAAACTGCGCGACTTCTTTGAGTATCACTCCATGATCATGGAGCCCTGGGATGGACCGGCAGCGGTGGTGTTCACCGATGGAAGTTTGGTTGGTGCAACCCTTGACCGAAACGGCCTGAGACCGGGACGCTTCGTCGTTACCGAGGACGGCTTTGTGATTCTGGCATCCGAAATTGGTGTTGCCCACATCCCAGCCGATCGAATCGTCCGCAAGGGCAGATTGCAGCCGGGCAAGATGTTCCTGATTGACACCGCAAAGGGTCAGATAATCGAGGATGAGGAGATCAAGCGCGAGGTCGCGGCTTTAGAGCCTTGGGGAGAATGGTTAGAGTCCGCCAGGATAAACCTTCGAGACTTGCCCGAGCGTGAGCACGTTCGATATTCAGCTGCCTCGGTAAACAGGCGTCAGCGGGTCTTTGGCTACACCGAAGAGGACCTCAAGGAGTTCATCTCGCCAATGGCCAGAGCGGGTCAAGAGCCAATTGGTGCGATGGGTACCGACACGCCGATTGCAGCAATTTCCGATCGCCCGAGACTGCTTTTTGACTACTTCACCCAGCAGTTTGCGCAGGTTACAAACCCTCCGCTGGATGCGATTAGGGAAGAGGTTGTTACCTCGCTGACCACGAGCATTGGACCGGTGTTGAATCTTCTCGAGGCTACGCCAGAGCACGCCAAGCAATTGGTGCTGGACTATCCAATCTTGACCAATGATGAGCTCGCGAGAATCAAGAACATCCAGCGCGGTAACAACATTGGTAAGGCAATCGCAATCAGTTGTCTATATCGAGTAGATAACGGCGCATCGGCTCTCGAAGAGCGGCTTGCAGAGATGGCAGCTGAGATCGACAAGGCCCTGGATGAAGGGGCTACCTTCATAATTCTTTCCGACAGAGACTCGACTCGGGAAATGGCTCCCATCCCTTCGCTGCTGAGTATTTCCGCAATGCACCACCACCTGATTCGCAAGGGCACCAGAAGCCGAGCCGGAATCGTTGTTGAGTGCGGGGATGCCAGAGATGTTCACCACATGGCCGTTCTCATCGGCTACGGAGCCTCTGGTATAAATCCCTATCTGGCGCTGGAAACAGCGGAGGACATGGTTTTGCGCGGCCTGATTCAAGGTATTACTCCGGAGCGTTCCTCAAAAAACATGGTTAAAGCGCTTGGTAAAGGCGTCCTGAAGATCATGTCAAAGATGGGTATTTCAACCATCGCCAGTTACGGGGGCGCTCAGTGTTTTGAGGCAATCGGGCTCGCACAAGACCTGGTTGACAAGTACTTCACCGGAACAATCACCAAGCTCGGCGGCGTTGGTCTTGAGATTCTTCACGTTGAGATCGCCAAGCGTCACCTGGCCGCCTTCCCGGGCCAGTCCAACTCCAGGACCCAAATTCCCCTCGAGGTTGGTGGCGAGATGAAGTGGCGTCGCGAGGGACCACCGCACCTTTTCAACCCCGAGACCATCTTCAAACTTCAGCATTCGACAAAAGCGAAGCGCTACGACATCTTCAAGGAATACACCAAGGCAATTGACGACCAGGCTGAGCGACTGATGACTCTGCGGGGACTGTTCAAATTCCGAGACGACCTGCGCCCGGCGATACCAATCGATCAGGTTGAACCGATCTCAGAGATTGTCAAACGCTTTTCAACGGGTGCCATGAGCATGGGAGCGATCTCCCCAGAGGCTCACGAGACTCTGGCCATCGCAATGAACCGCATCGGAGGCCGAAGCAACACGGGTGAGGGCGGCGAGTCTGTTGCCCGCCTGCTTGATCGTGAGCGCCGCTCCGCCGTGAAGCAGGTTGCCTCGGGGCGTTTTGGTGTCACATCGATGTACCTCACTCATGCGGATGACATCCAGATCAAGATGGCACAGGGAGCCAAGCCTGGTGAGGGAGGGCAGTTGCCACCCCAGAAGGTATACCCATGGATTGCGGACCTGCGGCACTCCACGCCAGGCGTGGGATTGATCTCACCGCCACCGCATCACGACATCTATTCGATTGAAGACCTGAAGCAGCTGATTTTTGACTTGAAGCGAGCAAACCGCGCAGCTCGGGTGCATGTGAAACTGGTAAGCCAGTTTGGTGTTGGCACGGTTGCAGCCGGGGTTGCCAAGTCAAAGGCGGATGTGGTTTTGATTTCTGGCCACGATGGAGGAACTGGGGCTTCGCCACTTAACTCACTAAAGCACGCTGGAACCCCGTGGGAACTTGGCCTAGCCGAGACCCAGCAAACACTGTTGCTAAATGGACTGCGCGACCGAATCACGGTCCAGGTTGACGGATCAATGAAAACGGGTAGGGATGTCGTAATTGCTGCCCTGCTCGGTGCCGAGGAGTATGGCTTTGCGACTGCACCGCTGGTGGTCGAAGGTTGTATCTTGATGCGCGCTTGTCACCTGGACACCTGCCCAGTTGGAGTTGCAAGTCAGAATCCTGAACTCAGAGCCCGCTACACCGGTCAGGCTGACCACGTTGTGAACTTCTTTGAGTTCCTGGCCCAGGAGGTAAGGGAATACCTGGCGGACCTTGGCTTTAGAAACCTAGACGAGGCGATTGGTCACGTTGAGCTTCTAGATGTTAACACCGCTATCCATCACTGGAAGGCTGACGGGCTTGACCTATCTCCGATTTTTGCCTCAAAGGACCTTGGTACCGATATGAACCTGCGTCGCACGACTTCTCAGGATCACGAACTCGAGAAGCACTTCGACTACGGATATCTTGAAACCGCTGCTCCAGCTCTGAAGGATGGTAAGCCCTTTGAGATTGTTGCGGATATCAACAACACCCAGCAGGCGATTGGAACCATGCTTGGCAACGAGCTGACCAAACGATGGGGCGAACAGGGATTACACCCGGACACTTTGACCTTGAACCTGACCGGTCACGCCGGTCAATCGATTGGTGCATTCGTTCCACGTGGAATCAAAATCACCGTGGTGGGGGACTGCAACGACTATGTCGGCAAGGGACTCTCTGGTGGCACGATCGTGGTCCGTCCGCCAGACGGTGCCGGCTTTATTGCAAGCGAGAATGTGATCGCGGGCAACGTCATTGGATACGGAGCCACGGCTGGAAAAATCTTCCTGAATGGCATTGTTGGTGAGCGATTCCTGGTTAGAAACTCCGGCGTGAGCGCGGTTGTCGAGGGCGTGGGGGATCACGCTCTGGAGTACATGACAGGTGGTCGAGCGGTGATTCTGGGTAAAACTGGAATCAACCTTGGCGCCGGGATGTCGGGTGGCATCGCCTACGTCTACAAGCTCTCTGAAGCTCGAGTGAATCGCGAGGCGCTGCAAAGCGGCGAGATAACGCTTTCAACACCGGAAGCCCAGGATGCAATTGAACTGCGAGCGCTCATTCAAGAGCACTACGACCAGACAGGCTCAGTTGTGGCAAAAAACATCCTGGACAACTTTGAACAGGAGCTTGCCAACTTCAGTCGAGTCCTGCCCCGCGACTTTGCTCGGGTCATGCAGATTCAGCAAAACGCCATCGAGGCCGGTTTTGAGGCAGACTCCGATGAGGTTTGGACCCAGATTCTGGAGGTAACCAATGGCTGACCCAAGAGGTTTTCTGAAGGTAACGAATCGTGAAACCGCACCAAGGCGTCCAATTCCAGTTCGCATCAAGGATTGGAAAGAGGTCTATGCGGAGCGAAACGGCGAGGTCATTAAGCAGCAGGCCAGCCGCTGTATGGAGTGTGGCATTCCGTTCTGCCATCAAGGCTGCCCGCTTGGCAACTTAATTCCGGAGTGGAACGACCTCACCCACCTTGGGAGATCAAAGGATGCGATCGACAGGCTCCACGCCACCAACAACTTTCCCGAATTCACTGGGCGACTTTGTCCAGCACCTTGCGAGAGCGCGTGCGTACTGGGTATAAACCAGCCGCCGGTGACCATCAAGGAAATTGAAGTTTCGATTATCGACGATGCCTTTGACCAGGGTTTTGTGACGGCGATTGTGCCAGAGCGTCTCACCGGAAAAACAATTGCGGTTGTTGGTTCTGGTCCCGCTGGATTGGCAGCAGCTCAGCAACTCACCAGGGTCGGACACACCGTTGCGGTTTATGAACGCGACGATCGAGTCGGTGGCTTACTTCGCTACGGGATTCCGGACTTCAAGATGGAAAAGCATCACATCGACCGCAGAGTTGCTCAAATGGAGTCGGAGGGAACCAGATTCCGCACCGGCGTGAACATCGGTGCAGACATCACCTGGGAGGAATTAAAGCTCCGTTACGACGCTGTCCTGGTTGCCACCGGAGCAGTGGTTCCTCGTGACCTGGACGTCTCCGGAAGAGATTCGGAGGGTGTGTACTTTGCCATGGAGTACCTAACTCAGGCAAACCGCGCTGTTGCTGGCGAGGAGGTGTCAGATCAGATCTTGGCCACAGGTAAGCACGTGGTTATTCTGGGCGGCGGAGACACCGGTGCCGATTGCCTCGGGACTGCAA
Source organism: Aquiluna sp. (assembly GCA_018402615.1). Next base: position 2,096 of record JAGYIH010000036.1, on the reverse strand, counting down.
CCCGACAGGGGGCACTGAGCGTGACCACAATCGCTATCGGCAATAAGCCTCCCGAAGACAGGTCGCCCGATGAACCTTGGCCAATGATGCCAAACATCTTTGAGGTCGCCAGCGCCCACGAGGAGTTTGGGGAGCGCAAGTATCTTCACTCAACTGTGGAGTTTGTCTCGGAGAATGGAACACTTACCGGCGTTAGGGTAGCCGACACCCAGTTTGTTGACGGTAAAAGAGTTCCAACCCCGGGGACAGAGAGAGTCTTGCCAGCGGACCTGGTTCTTTTGGCTCTGGGCTTCACGGGGCCCGAATCTAAAGATTTAGTCTCGCAATTGGGCACCGAGTTGGATAAACGCACTAATGTTTCCAGAGACGGTCGCTACCAGAATCAAGACGGTGTATTTGTAGCCGGAGATGCGGGTAGGGGTCAGAGCCTAATCGTTTGGGCCATCGCCGAGGGCAGGGCAGCTGCTGCGGCGATTGATGAGTATCTCGAAGGCGAGACAGAACTGCCATTCCCTGTGAAACCAACTGATCAGCCGCTTGCGGTTTACAGCTAAAGAAAAAGGTAACTAACCGCTCATGAGACGCGCAAAGATAGTCGCAACTTTCGGTCCTGCCCTGGCAGATTACGAAAAGACCAAAGAAGTCATCGAGGCAGGTGTTGACGTAGCGAGGCTAAATCTCAGCCACGGCAGCCACGAAGTTCACGAGTCAGTCTTCAAGACCATTCGCAAGGCGTCGGAAGAGGTCGGCAGAGCGGTTGGAGTACTGGTGGACCTGCAGGGTCCCAAAATCCGACTTGGGAAATTCAAGGACGACAAAATTGAACTTGTGGTGGGTGCAAAGTTCACCATAACCACCGATGACATCCTGGGTGACCAAAGCACTTGCTCGACCACCTATAAGGGCCTGCCCGGCGATGTCAAGCCAGGTGACATGCTGCTGATTGACGATGGTCGCCTGGAACTGCGAGCGCTTAGCGTGACCGCCACCTCGGTAGTAACTGAGGTGGTCTACGGTGGAATGTGCTCGAACAATAAGGGAATTAACCTCCCCGGAGTCGCTGTGAACGTGCCCGCACTTAGCGAAAAAGATGAGGATGATCTGCGCTGGGCGCTCAAGCTTGGTGCGGACATGATTGCGCTCAGTTTTGTCAGAAACGCAAAGGACATCGTCCGGGTTCACGAGATCATGGCGCAAGAGGGGAAGTTCATTCCCGTTATCGCCAAGATTGAGAAACCACAGGCGGTAGCCGCCCTTGAGGAAATCATCGATGCGTTCGATGGCGTGATGGTGGCCCGTGGCGATCTAGGTGTCGAGCTGCCGCTGGAACAGGTTCCACTGGTCCAAAAGCGAGCCGTCGAGCTTGCTAGGCGCTGGGCCAAGCCCGTAATCGTTGCAACCCAAATGCTTGAAAGCATGATCACCGCTTCCCGCCCAACGCGCGCCGAAACCTCAGATGTGGCAAACGCAGTGCTAGACGGTGCAGACGCACTAATGCTCTCGGGTGAAACTTCCGTTGGTGAATACCCAATCGAAACCGTAAAGACCATGGCCAAAATAATTGAATCGACCGAGGAGAATGGTTTAGAGCGCATTCCAGCGCTTGGAACCAAACCTCACACCCACTCTGGGGCTGTTGTGAGGGCCGCCATGGAGATTGCCGAGCTGCTTGGGTCCAAGTACGTGTGCGTTTTCACCGAGTCTGGAGACACGCTACGTCGAGTCTCTCGATTGCGCTCCCGAGTTCCGGTTTTGGCATTCACCCCCAATCTTGAGGTAATGCGAAGGATTTCCCTGGTGTGGGGTGCAACCACATTTATGGTGGAAAAGGTCAAGCACACCGATGACATGGTCAAGCAGGTTGATGAGATCATGCTCTCCTCGGGACGTTGTCGCGTGGGTGATGAAGTTGTCATTGTGGCCGGTTCCCCTCCGGGTATTCCAGGTTCGACCAACGCACTTCGAGTTCACCGGGTGGGCGACGCTGTTCACATGGCAGCCCCCGGCTACGCCAACTAGGAACTAAATGAAAATACAGGCGGTGGGGGTCCCATCGCCTGCATTTTTTGTACCGAGAGTGGGACTCGAACCCACAC
>JAGYIH010000035.1 GCA_018402615.1 Aquiluna sp. | reverse complement strand
TACCGACTGACTGCGGAAACCAGGGCCAAGATGGGCATCTCAGATTCCACCATCAGGCTTTCGGTTGGCCTTGAGGCCAAAGAAGACCTGTTGGAGGATCTACTTATCGCCCTCAAGAACTAGAGCCATTCTCCTGACAGCCTCGGTTATCCGAGGTTGTGAAGTCGCAAAATTGAACCTGATGTAGCCGGCGTAAATCTCACCACCGTGATCTTGACCTGCAACCACCGATACCCGACCATGATCCAGCATTAGTTTCTGCGGATCACTAACCCGATACTCGGTTAGGTCAATCCAAGCCAGGTAGGTTGACTCCATATCCATAAGCTTCGCTTTTGGAAGCTGCCGGGCGAGCTCAAATCTAAGGTGCGCCAGGCACTCTTGAAGATCTCCGACGGTCTGCTGCAACCAGGGCAAGCCCTTTTCGTATGCCGTCACCATCGCAAAGGCTCCCAGCAGTGAACTGCGCCACTGCATTGCATCTGGGAGCAGCTTCAACTGCGCTCTGACCTTTGGAGACTGGGTGAGAGCAAAGCCTGCCTTGAGCCCCGCCGTGTTCCAAGCTTTAGAGCTGGAGCTAATCATCACTCCAGTCTGCTGGGCTGCCTCGCTAACAGCCAAAAACGGGGTAAACGGCGCCCAGGACAGCGGAGCGTGTATTTCGTCTGAGATGACCAGCACGTCGTATTCCAGGGCAAGTCTTGCGACCTCAGCTAGCTCCTTGGCGGTATGGACGGTGCCGACTGGATTCTGTGGTGAACAAAGCAGATAGACCCTCACACCATCTCGGAACTGCTCCTCGATTGAAATTAGGTCGAGCTCATACCTTTCACCATTTAGCTTCAGAGGCGCATCCGCCACCACGCAGCCAACCTCAGAGATCCAGTTAAAAAACGCCGAATAGACCGGGGAGTTAATCAGCACCCGATCTCCAGGAACCGTGACGGCTCGCAGAATTTCGACCGCCGCTACCCCGACATCTGTTGCCATCTTTAGTTCGTGCGCTTCGATGGCCCAGCCCCAGCGCTCAAGAGCAAAGCTCGCAAACGCCGGTGAGATCTCGGGCAGGGGCCCTAGATAGCCAAGATCAGAAGAGTCGACCATGTCACGCAAGGTCTGGCGGATTGGCTCCGCGACATCAAAGTCCATCTCGGCAACGTGCATTGGAAGCACGTCCGGATCAAACCTGCGCCACTTCGAACTCGATCGGTCTGCAAAGTTGCCAAAACTGTCTGCGCTAGTCATTCTTTGATTATTGCAGTTTTACCCAAGGGGATTAAAAATCAAGGTCATTGCAATCGCAATCATGACCAGCGCAACCAGGGATTCAAAAAAGCGCCAAAACATCTTGTTGCCAACAAACCGAGTCAGCGTGGTTGCCAAATACCCCAGCGAGAAAAACCAAACGAAGCTTCCAATTGCCGCGCCAAGACCAAACAGCAGGCGTTCAGCACCGAACTGATTGCCTATGGTTCCCAAGAGTAGAACGGTGTCGATATAGACATGCGGGTTTAGATAAGTGAGTGCCGCAATGGTTCCGAGCACCTTCCAGCGACTGGAAACAATCTTCTCCCCGGGAACCAAGACCTCAGGGTTAATTGCCCTTTTGATTGCCCCGTAGGCAAACCAAAGCAAATATGCTGCCCCGCCAAACCTCAAGACCTCAAGAAGATATGGCACGGAGACAATCAGCTGGCCAAGGCCCAAAATCCCAGTGAAAACCAAGAGTGCATCGCTCAGCGCAGCAAACAGCGCAACCATAAAGATGTACTCGCGGCGCAGTCCCTGCCGAAGCACAAAGGCGTTCTGAGCACCAATAGCGATGATTAGGGTGAGGCCCGTTAGAAAGCCAGAGCTAATAGCTATCAAGCTTTACCCAAGCGAACAGCAGTGCCAACCGACCTGAATCTGGGCCAAAGGTCGTCAGCTTTTGTAATCACCACCAAAGTATAAAGTGGTGCGGTTTTGTGCCCCAGAGTTACAACAAATCTGCCCTTTTTGCCCAAACCCCAACCTTCCAGGAATAGCGAGCGATAGTCAGAATGTTTTAGGAGACATGACTTTAGAAACCGGAACACCCGCACCCGCATTCACCCTGCAAAACCAGGACGGCAATGACATCTCACTTAGAGGCCACCTAGGCCAGAAGGTAGTTGTCTACTTCTACCCAGCAGCCTCAACCCCGGGCTGCACCACCCAGGCCTGCGAACTAAGGGACAACATCAACTCCCTGAAGTCACTGGGCTATTCGGTCCTGGGCATCTCTCCAGATGAACCAAAGAAGCTGAAGCGCTTCCAGGAGAAAGAGAGCTTGAACTTTGAGCTTTTGAGTGACCCTGACAACGCGATCCAGCAGGCCTACGGTGCTTATGGAAAAAAGAGCATGTATGGCAAGGAGTACATGGGCACGATTCGCTCCACCTTTGTGGTCGATGAAAAGGGAAACCTGAGCCACGTGTTTTATAACGTCAAGGCCAAGGGCCACATTGACATGCTCAGAACTGAGCTTGGAATCTAGCGCAGCGGAAGCAAGACCCCCAGCACGGCAAAAACCGATCCAAAACCGGTTGAAGTTTTGCCCGCTCGTTAACGGCTGCACCTTTGGAAGCAAATGACGCAACTGCAATCTCGTAGATGAACCTAATCACCAAAAAGGTTCCCGCCATAACTAATCAAAGAGATCTATTGGGATAAACAAACTGCGGCAAAAATGCCACAAAAACAGAATCTCCTTCGGATTACTAATCGCGGATAAAAGTCCCTGGCTAAAGACTTCTGTACTTTCCGAAGACTTCTTTGAGTCGCGTCTCCAATCGGTTCAGACGCCAGATCTGAACTCCAAGGAAGATCGATAGGCACCTCCCACCCACTTCAAGGTGGTCCAGTAAATCCGTTTGCAGCCAAAATGGCACCAATTCCAAACAGCGCTATCACCAACCCAAACCCGATCCGCCCGGGATTGTGGCGAATGTTCGCCAGCTTCCATACAGCGCCCCGTGAGTCAGCGCTAAAAGTCCATTTGGCCAGAGTAGACTTAGTCCAACTGCCGCCAGAGAGAGTAAACCAGCCAGGTTCCAAGTTCCATCAGTAGCCCAGCTGGGTCCACGACACCGACCAAATCTTTTGCCAGAAAGCCCAAGCACTCACATTTTCTGATCGCTGGCGAACAGCCCGGTCACAATCTCCATGGTGTCGGCGGTGTGAGGTGAGTGATCAGATTCTCCAACCCCCGAGGGGTGGCCATCGGAGTGGCGGGGTAGGTGACATCGGTTGCAGCTCCGCAATCACGCCCTTTAGCAACGCTCGCGAAGAGTCATCCTTATCCACGATCTCACCACGCGCGACGTTAACAAATAGGCATCGCTTCGCATCAGTGAGAACTTGCCTAATCAAAACAACATCGGTCTCAGCTGTCAGGGCGCAAGCCGAACAACAACTGTGCTTTCAAGCTCGATCCTCTTCAAAGCCAACGCAGGAAGAGGGGACTGTGTTCAAATGGTTCGATTGGGCCGCTTCCGTAACCACAACCACCTGAGACCTGTATGGTTCGAAGTCGCACCATTTCCTGGGCAATACCGCCACCACCGACAATTAGAACCTTGTTGTCATAGAGCGAATCAGCGTGTTTTACAGCCTTGGGAGTCCGAAGCTTTAGCAGCCGACCCAGGGCCATTGAGGCATTGGGCGTGTTCAGCAAACCGGTTCCGAGAAAAGCGCTTAGCGCTGGTGAAAATAATCCCCGTGGCAGCAGGTCATTGAAGGCGACAACGCCAGCAAAGGGCTGCACCCAGCGCAACTGCGGGTTGGCAACTACGGCAAAAGATCTGGTCTTGGTAGTCGGTCCAACAATGCTTCAACCTTCGGGCAAACGAACATCCCAATCAACCTCCAGTAGGGAACTGCGTGCTCCTGCCTGGTTGTTAGCCATTTGGCATCGCTCTTTCTGGACCTGATCGACCTCGGAATGGGTTAGCTCTTCAGAATCAAAGCTGCCGTGCAGTTCTCTTTGGGATCTCAAGTCCAGCGCCCGCTGGCTAGCTCCGCACGCCAGCAATGCAATTTTAAGCGTCGTTCAGCGTCAAGGTTAGCAAACGTTTGCTCGGTTTATCGCCCCCTGGCTTGAAAACTAGTTAAAAGGCATTCGGGAGCATCCGGCTGGCCTCTGGCCGTCATTTTGATTCAAGGTTACGGGCCAGCCGGTCGCCGATGCGTCCCATAACTCTTTAGAATCCGCATTGCCCATCAATGGGCGTGCTGGATCTCGAACGCTCGAACCATTGCCAAAGAATACAACTTCACAAAGTGCAGATTCGGTTGCCGGCCCAGAAGTGTTCCACTCAATCCGATTGCGCCAAAACTTTTGGGTCCTGGCCTCTTTAGGAAAGTCAGTTCAGTCGGAGTCCCCAACCTCAACTATTTCACCATCCGCCATAAACACCACTCGGTCTGCAACCTCACGTGCAAAGCCCATTTCGTGGGTGACCACGACCATGGTCATGCCCTCTCTTGCAAGCTGCTTTATTGAGTCCAAAACCTCGTTAATCATCTCGGGGTCAAGCGCTGAGGTTGGCTCGTCAAACAGCATCACCTTTGGCTTCATGGCAAGTGAGCGTGCGATTGCGACGCGCTGCTGCTGACCACCAGATAACTGTGCTGGAAACTTATCGGCCTGCTCGGGAATCTTGACTCGTGTCAGCAGCTCCCTGGACAGCTGTTCAGCCTCGGCCTTGGGCATGCCACGAACCTGCCGCGGGGCCAAGGATATGTTGTCTAAAACCGTTAGGTGAGGAAACAGGTTGAAGCTCTGAAACACCATGCCGGTTTCCCTGCGGATCTCCTGGATGTTTTTGACGTCCATGGTGAGCTCGGTGCCGTCCACGATGATCTGACCGGCGTCATGCTCTTCGAGCCTGTTGATGCATCTAATCAGAGTCGACTTGCCAGACCCACTGGGCCCAATCACAACGACGACCTCTTGCCTGCCAACCGCAAAGTCAATGTGCTTGAGGGCCACGAAGTCCTTGAACTTTTTCACGACCCCGCGCATCTCGACAATCGCATCCCCAGGACCTCTGTCTCCAGACATCTTGGTCGCATCCGTAAAAACTTTTTCACTCACCTGACACCAACTCCCAATCGCTTTTCGAGCCTTTGACTTTCCTTGCTCATTACGTAAGAAACTACCCAGAACAAAACACCGACAAATATCAAGGATTCGTAAATCAAACCCTGACCGAGAAAGTCATCCTGCTTGGTTATCGACTTACCAACATTCATCACATCGAAAAGATTCAGTGCCACACCCGCAAGAGTGGTGTCCTTGAACAGACTGATGAACTGACCAATCTGAGCCGGGATCACGCTTCTCAGCGCCTGCGGCAAGGTGATCAGGTAGTTAATCTTCACCGTGCTCAGCCCAAGCGCCTTGCCGGCTTCAATCTGACCGCTTGGAATACCCTGCAGACCTCCCCTGACGATCTCGGCTAGGTAGGCGGCGGTGAATAGCGTGAACACCGTGATGCCGCGGAACACCGAGTCCGGAGAGATTGTCGGAGGAATAAAGAACTCGAGAGCAACTCCGGCCAGCAGCAGCAGCACAAACAGTGGTGCGCCACGAATCAGTTCGATGTAGGTGGTGCAAATCACCCGAATGATCGGGAATGAGGAGCGTCTGCCAAGTGCCAGCAGAAGTCCCAATGGGAAGCAGAGAATGATGCTGATTAGCGCCATGTAGAAATTAATCAGGAATCCGCCCCAGAGATCCAGGGTGGACTCCAACAGGGTGAAGAGCACAAGCGCGATAGCCGGGGTTGCGATCATTGGCTGCCAAATTATGCCGGGCACCTTAGAAATCACTTTTGAATCCCTGCGGATTCGACCAACCACCCGGCCGGCAAAAACTCCAACTCCAACCAGCGCCACCCACAACAGCGAATCCACAGTTCCAGAGAGAACGACAAGAAGCAGCCCCAGCGCAAGAATTAGACCGAAGCGTCGAACGTAATCAAAGACGCGCTCGGTCAATCTTGGTTTGGGCTCTGGCCCCAGCGGTGAGCCTCCGGCCACCGCTGCGATCCAGAACGAAATCGCCACCATTGAGGCACCGATTAGCCACATCAGCTCCTCTGGGAACCTTCCCACCAGAAATAGCTTGAGGTTTACCTCAACAATTTCCCAACGCCCGGTAATGAAAACGAATTCGATACAGATCCAGATAAACCAAACTGCGATAGCACCGAACACAACTGTGGTGAGGGAATCCCAAACAGATCTGAATAAGTTTCTACGAAGCCACAGAATCATCGCTCCACCAGTGCCAATCTTCTGTTGAAGTAGTTCACAATCAGCGACGTGACAAGCGAAATCGAGAGGTAGATCAGAAGCGTTAGCGTGAATGCCGGAACCGCGGGAGAGCCATTACCAACGGTAATTTGCGCAATCTGAGTGAGCTCGAAGTAGCTGATGGTTGCGCCCAGCGAAGAGTTTTTGATCAGGTTCAGGTACTGATTACCGATCGAGGGCATCGCGATTCTGAATGCCTGCGGCAGGATGATGATTCGCATCTTTTGACCCGGTGACAGCGCCAGTGCGTCGGCAGCTTCACCCTGACCCTTGTTAACGGCCTGAATCGAACCGCGAACAATCTCGGCGATGTGACTGCTGGTATAAAGCACTAGCGCAACAATCAGGGCAAAGAACGATGGGTCCATTCGCAATCCCCCGGTTGTGCCGCGGCCATCAACAAACGGCAGGGTCCAGCTGTAGTCCAACAGGATCCAACCCACCAAGAGGAATCCCAAAATTATCAGTGTTGCAAAGATTCCGGCCCGAGACTTGTGGCCGGTTCGGTCCGCCCTGGCCCGCTCGAGCTTCATGACTATCAAACTAACCACGACGCCAGAAGCAAAGATCAGAAGCAGTGTTGAACCCGACCCCACAAACCATGGCAGGGCCAAACCTCTATTGGAGATCACGAACAGATCAAACGGCCTCCAGGCATCTTCAATCCTTGGGAAGGTCTGAAGCACCACGGCAAGGTTCATGAAGGTGATGAGCAAAAGTAGTGGAAGGTTGCGGATGATTTCCACATAGGCGGAGGCGAGTGTCTTGACAATGAAGTTTTTGGAAAGCCTGGCAATTCCGACCAGGGTGCCGACGATTGTGGAGAACAGAATTCCCACGATGGCAACCAGCATGGTGTTTTGAAAGCCGCGAACAAAGGCGGCTGAAACCGGAGCGCTCTGGTCGAAGTCGGTGCCAGGGATGGTGAAACTGGCGGGGTTTTCTAGGAAATCGAAGCTGGTTGGAACACTGCTTCTTTCAACATTGGTTTGGTAGTTGCCATAGATCCAGTAAAGGATTGCAAAAACCACGGCCAAAACGAAGATTTGAAACACCCAGCGCAAAACCCTGACATCACGCCAGAACTTGGGCTTTGCGCTGGCACCTGAGAGGGGGCTCATGCTTCAAAGACCCCTCTCAAGTGCAGCATTGCATTTAGGTTTTACAGTTTACGGATTTAGCGGAAAGGTGGCGAATACAGCAAACCACCGTTGGTCCATAGCGAGTTGACTCCACGCTCTAGGCCAAGTGGTGTTAGGTGACGCGCGAAGATCTCTCCGTAGTTTCCGACCTGCTTGACAACCTGGTAGGCGAAGTCAGTTGGTAGACCTAGACCTGGATCCAAGACTGCAGAACCGTCGCTGGTCTCAACTTCAACACCCAGGAAGCGCTGGATACCAACATCAGTGGTGGAGCCTCTGATGCCGTCAACGTTTGCACTGGTAAGACCAAACTCCTCAGCCTGGATGGTTGCCAAGATGGCCCACT
>JAGYIH010000034.1 GCA_018402615.1 Aquiluna sp. | reverse complement strand
CCCTCAATCGAAGAGGTTGCAGCCCTGTTGGTTCAGCGCGATGGTGTGGCCCAGGAACTTGCTCTGAGCAGTGCCAGGCAAGCCCAGAATCATGTTGGTATGGCTCGGCGGCTTGCTACCAGCCAAGAGGCTAGAGCTAGGCGCAGCGAAACCCTCAGGGAGATCTCCGGAATTTCCAACCTCTCTAGGGCCATGGTTGCGGCCGAGCACCTGCTGTCGGTTGCTAAGCGAGACGCCCAGGCACTTTCTGAAGAGCGGGATTCCAAGGAGCGCGCCAACCTGCTTCGCGCCTACGGACTAACAGAAACCGATAGGTTGCCGCCGAATTTGCGGGCCGAATTCAAGGCTCTCGAGGAAAATCAAAAGCGCAGAAACACCAGGGCGCTTAGAGACGGCATTGACCGAATCTTCACAGATGCCGAATCCTTCTTCCGTGACATCATGTCTCTGCAGTTAGCTGCTGGGGTAGAGCTCACAAACCAGGAGTTCGAGCCGGAACTGATCGCGAGAGCTAACCTAACAACCGCGATGCAGACCATTGAAATTTTGGATGCTCTCTCTCAGGCCCGGGTCCGGCTGGCCGCCAACGTTAGGGACCTCTTGGTCTTGGAGGCCCTGTGCACGAGATTTATCTCTAGGAGTGAAGTTGCGGCTTAGGGCCCTTTTTGTCAGTGCGGTGCTGGTGCTAACCGGCTGCACGACTGCCAGCCTGCCTTCGCCCGATGAACAAATCCAAAGCGGGGTTGATTTTTATGATCAAGAAATCAGTTGGAGCGCCTGCGATGTTGGTTTTGAGTGTGCAACCGTTGCAGCGCCGCTCAACTGGCTAAACCCAAGCCGAGTGGTGCTGTCAATCGCTTTGGTTCGAAAGGCAGAAACGGAAGGCCTGACCCCGATGTTGGTAAATCCGGGTGGCCCAGGGTCGTCAGGGGTTGACTACCTGGTCGACGGCTATGACACCCTGGGAACCAACTATCTGCGCAGCAACTTTCAACTGATTGGTTTTGACCCCAGGGGAGTGGGAAAAACCACCCCGGTGACCTGCGACCAGGACACTGCCAAAGATCGACTGCTATATGAGCACGTCCCGCACCCTTTCGGATCCTCTGAATACCTGGATTACGCTCGCTTGGTGGGCAGCGAGTTCGCGGAGAGCTGCCAGTCTCAAGAGTTTTCAAGCGCCTATTTCAACACCCAGCAGACCGCTCGCGATATGGACCTGATTCGAGTGGTGCTTGGTTTGGAGACGCTGAATTACCTTGGCTTTAGCTACGGGACCCAGCTTGGGGCGAGTTACGCGGCGCTGTTCCCAGAGCGGGTCGGCCTGATGGTGCTAGATGGTGCCGTGGATCCAACAGTCGACCCAAGCACCAAGTTGGTGGGCCAAATAAAAGGCTTTGACAAAGCGCTTGAGGCCTACCTCGTGGATTGCCTAAGGCAGAGCTTCTGTCCATTCCAGGGTGATGTTGAGACTGCTAAAACCCAAATTGCTAACTTCCTGCTAGCACGAGAATCAACTGCCCTACCCACCTTCGATGAGCGCGGATTGGCGCTGCAGGCAGCGATAGCTGGAATCATCGTGACGCTTTACTCGGAGGAGTCTTGGCAGTTTTTGTCTCAGGCTTTTGACGAGGCGTTTGATGGCAATGGGTCAACATTTTTGTTGCTTGCAGACTTCTACAACGACCGAGATCCCGAGGGTGGTTACCTTTCGAACATAACCGAGGCCAATTACGCAATCTCCTGCAGTGACGACTGGTTATGGAAAGAGGTCCCAGACGTCACGGCTGAGATTTTGGAGGCCAGCCCCGTGTTTGGGCGCTATTTTGCCTCGGACGATTTCGGCTGCGAGGGTTGGCCGCAGGGAATTGGTATGAGGCAACTCGACTACAGCGTTGCGCTTGCGAACGGCCCGCTAATTATTGGAACCACTGGAGACCCAGCCACTCCCTACTCGCAGGCAGTGGCGCTCAGTCAATTACTTGATGGGGCCACGCTACTAACCCTGGAGGGCGAAGGTCACACGGCCTATGGCTCAAATACCTGCATAAATGAGCAGGTGGATCGCTTTTTGTCGGGAGAGGACCTTGGTCCAAATCCAAAAACCTGCTCCTAGGCGCAGGCTCTAAAGGTAAAGACCTAAGAGGATAAAGCCAAAGATTGCAATAAAAATAGCCGGGGTGACGAACTTCACAACCTCTAGCCACGGTCTAAACGAGATGACCCTTGAGCGAAGTGCTGAGGATCCAGGTAGCGCCTTCAGATCATCGATAACCGCTTGGGCTTGACTAGCCGCAGAGTACTCTGCCAAAGCTCCAAGGATTCCTGAAGCCAACAAGATCAGTGCAAAAGCATGAACGACAACGTCTGGGCCAGCTGCGATTGCGGGGGTTGTCAGAGCCGCAAATGCCAGCAATCCGGTCGGTGCAAGTTGGGCCAAGATGATGTGTAGACGGTTTTTTTCAAACTCGCGGATTAGTTCGGCTTGCGTCATGGTTGCTCCTTGGGGCTATGTAAGGACAAGGTTAGGCAACCAATTGCAAAATAACGCGCTGCAGGAGAATCTGTCACGCCGGTTTCGGAGACTTCTTTCCGGAGCCCCGGACGGGATTCCCCCTTGGCTACCGGTGGTTGCCGAGGGCAATGAGGCGGGCTTTTACATCCCCGGCGATGCACCCTGGGTAGTTCATGGTGACTTCTCCACCCTGGTTGGGGGAGTCAGAGCGCTATTGATGCAGGCCCTTCACCCCGGTTCGCTCACCGGAGTTTCGCAGCACTCCAGGTATGAGGCCGACCCGCTTGGGAGACTCTCTGGAACCATTCGCTGGCTCACAATAACCACCTTTGGATCCACGACCGCAATTCACAACGAGGCCAACCGAGTGAATCGGATGCACGACCGGGTGACTGGTGAGTACGAGACAGCAGCTGGTGAGACCAGGGGTTATAAGGCAGCAGACAAAGACTTGTTGCTCTGGGTCCACGTTGCCTTCATGGATTCCTTTTTGCGAGCTCACCAGAACTACTCGAAGCGTCCAATCCCTGGTGGTGCCGATGACTACGTGAAGCTGTGGTCAAAATCCGTTGCCCCGCTTGGGCTTGAAAGTGTGCCGATGAGCGAAAGTGAGCTCTTTGAAACCCTGGACAACTTTTACCCCGAGCTAGCAGTCACCGAGGAAACTCGCAACGTAATCCGTTGGATCCGCAAGGCCCCACTGCCAGTTCTGGCGAAGCCGGTTTATGTTTTGCTCTTTCACTCCGCCCTTGCCTCCCTGCCGGAGAATTACAGAAAACTAATTGGTATCAGGGGCTGGCCACTTTGGTTTACGCGACCTGTGACAACCACCCTTCTTCGGGTTATGCGCTTCGCAATTGGCCCAGAGTCTCCTCTAGAGGATGCCGCGGTGGCTCGCTTGAAGCGTGCGGGAGTGATTTAGGGCCAATCAGATTGGGACTTTAGTGGCACTAGTTTTGGTTCTTATAACAACAAGATTTAAAAGAAAAAGGGGACTCCATGCTTTTAGAGGTGTTATTGATATTGCTGCTGGTTGGCGCAGCAGCCGCAACGGTCCTGAGTTTTTTCGTTTGGAAGGAAAAGCCCGCGACCCCGCCTAGCCCGTACGTAAAACACGACTCTGACAACCCACAGCGCGACATCTAGATCAGCTGTCAAGTTTGCGATAGGCGTTAGTAAGCACCGATGCGCTAAAATCTGAAAGTTGCCTTGGCAACTGGCCACCCTAGCTCAGTCGGTAGAGCAGCTCCCTCGTAAAGAGCAGGTCAGGAGTTCGATTCTCCTGGGTGGCTCTGGTTAGCCTCGATACTCCATTGCCTTCAATATTTTGGCACTGGGCAAGAATCGGCATTGCGTCGTCCCAGCTGATTTCAAAAATGTGCTCAAAGGCCTCGTCCCAAGACAGTTCATTCAGGCCCATGGTCAAGCCCCATAGGGGACTCATAACCCTTTATTGCCACGAAGTGCTTCGGTGGCGAGGTAGCCAGTGAGTAGGAAAGCCCATACTGCAAGCCAGAGCTGCAGTTCTCAGCAAACGAGTCTCCAAGGTAAGCCTTAGCAAACTCAACAGTCACCTCCTCGGTAGAGGTGAATAGCGGTGAAATTGCCAGAAGTGCATCCCTTGTGTGGGGTCTGAGGTGTAGGCGCCGCGAATCCTGTCCCTAACAAAGCTCTCGTACTCCGAGACATTTTCTGAGATCGGCACGAATTCAGGTGTGGTCGCCATGCCCTCGACGATGAAACGAGGTAGCCTGACCCATGCCGAGTTTGGGCCATTTAGGTTCTCGTCTTTCCACTGCCTGCTGGTGCTGGTGGACCTGCTCGTGATAGAGCATCGCGGCTTCGTTCGGGCAAGCCCGCTGAACCCGTAATAGCCATCCGGGGTCGCGGGTAGCAGCCGGGCCATCAAATCGACCGGAGCCAGATCTGGCACTGCGTTCTGTCTAACTCCCTGTCTTGGAGTCTCACATTGGCGTTCAGAATTATGTCTTTGTAGCCAGGGTGGTTTACCTCTGGAGCAGATATTTTCTCCACGGCCCACTCAACATCTTCAAATGGGAACATCAAAAGTTTGTGAATCCAAAGGGACTGATCTTGCATACAGGGCGTCGGTTTGCGACAGCCAGCTCTCGAGCTCTGCGTAGTGCCGATCCGCCGAAGTTCGGTCCTCTGAAGTAGCTGCGCTGAATCGTGAGGATTCCAACAGGGCGTGGTGTTTCTCTCGAGGATTTGCAAGGTGTCGTTGTAGTTGATGGCATGAGATCTCATCAGCCCGATCCAGCAAGGTTATCCCAGTTACTGGTGTGGCAAGCTGAGGGAGGGGATTGGTTCAAACAGTTCCGGCTCCGATGTTTCGACCGCCTTGGCTGAGTGCTCTTGCGTTTGCTTGAATTTGGGGGAGGTGGCAACTGGTTCAGCTGGCTCTTGGCCTGCGGCGAATTGCGCTTGACTAGGAGTAAGACCACCGGAAGGGATAAAGCGATTGTGCGATGCATTCTTTCCTCAAAACTTGGGGCTGACAGAACTGCGCTTCAGAAGAGGCTTCTAGATCACAGTTTTCGAAGAATAGTGCCAATCCGGGCCTTTGAATAGACCACCAATAAAGCTCGATGGGGCTACACCTCAGAACAGAGGGAGGATAGTTTGCGTGATTCCCGGCTTGTAATTAACATGTGCTAGTTTTAGAATGCTTGAAGTACAGCGTTGGGAGGGAGCTTGACTGGCAAATCCGTTGTGGTAATCGGCGGTGGCCACAATGGCCTGACCGCCGCCGCCTATCTTGCCAAGGCTGGGGTCGAAGTAACTGTGTTGGAGAGGCTCCCAAACTTCGGTGGAGCTGCTGTTTCAGCGCAGGCACTTTGACAGTATCGATGCCAAACTCTCGCTATTCATTGCTTGGTCAGCTGTTGCCAAAGCAGATCATCCGAAGATCTCGGATTGAATATCTCGTTGGTTCAAAGGCGCTACTCCTCCTACACCCCAATCCCAGGACTGATCAAGGGGGCTCTTGGTTGATAATCAAGATCAGAGGGCAACTTAGCGCATCCTTTGAAAATCTTTCGGCAGCTGAGGACCATAGCTCTTGGCAGCGCTTCTATGGCGAGACAAAAGAACTTGCGGGCAAGCTTTGGCCAAGTGTTCTCAAGCCGCTCAAGAAAAACGAACTCATGCGGCAGCTTGGTAATCAGACATTTGGGATAAGTTCATCCGAGCAACCGGTGGGTCGAGGCAATATCGAGAAAGTTTTCCAACGACTGGGTCCAGGGAGTTGTCTACACCGACACGCACTAATTGGGACCTTTTCTCCCAATCTAGATCAAACCCTAAATGCCAACAGGTGCTTTTTGTATCACGTTATTGGTGGAGGAACCGGGGCTTGGAACGTGCCAATAGGCGGCATGGGTGCTGTTTCTAAAGAGCTCGAGCTGGCGGCGATTCGAAATGGTGCGAAGCTGATTTCAAGCGCTGAAACGGTGGTCTCAACCCCACAAAGACGGGGTAACTGTCCGCTACAGGTCCCTGGGTCAGGAGCATGAACTCAGCATCACTATTGGTGAACGCATCACGACAAGAAGCTGGCTATTTTGACCGGTGAGCCACTAGACCTAAGCCCCAGCAAAGCCTTCGGAAGATTCTCCCTACGCCTATGGAGCTCAGGTAAAAGGTGAATCTGTGCTGAAAAGATTGCCCCAGCTAAAGACCAGAGCGTCAGCCCAGAGGCCGCCTTCGGTGGAACCTTCCACATCAATGAGAGTTTTGAGCAGCTGCAAACTGCCTACCAGGCAGCAAGCAGAGGCGAAATCCCAAATCCTTTGCCCTGCGAGATCTACTGCCACTCACTCACCGACCCAAGCATCTTGGGCCCCGATCTCAGGGCAGAAGGTGCTCAAACACTCACGGTCTTTGCACTGCATGCCCCGCACTCTCTGGTTGCAAACCTCTCTGCGGCAGAACACGATGCGATGCGAGTCAAGCTTGAAGCCGCAGTGATTAGCTCCTTGAACTCGGTGCTGGCGGAGCCGATAGAAGAGCTCATAATGCTTGATGGCAACGGGAAGCCATGCATTGAGACCAAGACAACCCGAGATCTTGAAAAAGCGCTGAAGCTTCCCGGTGGAAACATTTTCCACGAGCCACTCAGCTGGCCCTTTGCGGAGGATGACGAACCGCTGGACAGCCCAGCTGAGCGCTGGGGTGTTTCAACCAGTGACCCAAAGGTTTTGATTTGTGGTGCGAGTGCGAGGCGTGGCGGCGCGGTAAGTGGCATCGGTGGTCATAACGCAGCCATGGCGGCTCTTGAGATATTGGGCTAGCGCTTAAGGTTCACCAGCACGGCACCCGCAAGGGTCACAAAGACGCCAACGATGTGCAAAGTGGTCAGGTCCTGACCTGCAATCGGAAACAAAATGTCTATCAGCAAAGATCCGATCAGCTGACCCGTTCCTAGAAGCACTCCCAGGCCCAAGACTCCAATCTTGGCTACCGTGATGACCTGAATTCCGATATAGACCAGACCAGCCACGCCACCGATGTAGAGCCACCACTGAGTTGGATAGCTATCGGAAATTCCAGTGCTGGGCAGTGACACCAGCTTGGCAATGAACAAAAACAGTGAACCCATTGCAAAGTTCAAAAACGTCGCCGCTATCGCGGACTCGGCCGTGATGCGAACCTTGCCGTTGACCGCTTGCTGGTAGCCAAGTCCTAGCCCGGCCAAAAATGGCAGTACGAGCAAAGCCACGGTCTGTGGGCTTGGGCTTTCCGCCACCAGCCCCACTCCGATAATTACCGTGATGGCCCCAGCGGCCCTTGACAGACTCAGGCTCCGTTTTTGAACTCCGAACCAGCCCCTGCCATCAATCAGAACCGCTGAAATGCCCTGGCCCGCAACCACTGCAACGGTAAACAGCGAGATGCCCAAGACTCCCGCAGCCAAACCCTGAGTCATGACCATGAAGCCGCCAAAGGCACCACCAATAACTATCCAAAGTGGCAGCTCACCAGATTTGAGAAGTCTGAAAATTCTGACTATGCCGTCGCGGGCTCTTTTTGAAAACAGCAGTATGAGCGAAATTACGATCCAGCCGGATGTAAAGGAAAACAGTGCGGCACCGATGCCATCGTCCATCGCAACACCAAGACCACCGTTCACTCTTGATTGAACTGGAATCAGGACTCCGGCAATCAGGGTGGCGATTATCGGTGTTAGGTGCGGAATCTTTTGCAAGGCTATCCCCAGAGTTCTTTTTGTGGCAGCCCCACGATGCCGCCATCTAAATAGGCAAGCCCGTCTTCAATGTCGTTTGCGAGAAGCAGTGGGCCATCGATGTCGACAAAGCTGCAGAACTGACCTATTACGTAGGCCGGAGCCATGGAGAGTGAACTCCCGGTCATGTTGCCAACCATGAGTTTTTTGCC
>JAGYIH010000033.1 GCA_018402615.1 Aquiluna sp. | reverse complement strand
GAACTGGTTGATTATTAGTGGGCTCAGCCAGTCACCAAAGTTTCCGGGGAATGGCTTTGACCACCAGGCCAGTCTCAGCTTGTGTTCTGAGTCCTTAGCCGCGTAATACATAAAGCTTTGAGCGGCCTCGACCATGCTGCGCTCCCCAAAGGTGGGGATATATTTGGCGTCAAACTCGGCCTGAGCCTTTTGGAACAGCTCAACATCGCCCTTGACGCCACCCCCGAGCATCTCGCCAACCATGCGCAAGCGCTCCGGGTCAATGGTCTTAGCCTTGCCCATCGTGAGGATTCCGGTCAGCCCGGACTGGTCAGCAATTCTTCGGAGCGGCTTTTTCACGCTCTCGGGCAAAGCCCGTTCTAGTTTCTTGGCCTGGTTCAAAAGCTTTTTACGGGTGCCAATTTTTTTGCCCTGGCCGTGCTGAACCACCTTGTCCTTGAAGTCCGCAACGTTTCCAGAGGAGCCAAATTGGAAAAAGGCTGCGCGGCTTCCGGGCTCAAGCTGCTTGCGTTCTCTGACGATTGCTGTTGAGGGGATCATCTGGAAGGTGAGGTTTTTGGAGTTGGCCCGCCAGGCTTCTTCCAAGAAGTAGTCATCGGTTGCCTTGATGGTTGCGCGCTGTTCTAACTCGTAGGCATCGGCAATTAGCTTGCGTCCCTGTTCGGTGGCGTTTACGCCCCAGAAGCTCGGTTCCCAAAACCGAGTGCGGTTTTGGTAACCGATCTGAAGTGGGCTGCCAAAGCTGCGCTGAAAACCAATTAGGTCTGCGGTGGTGTTGGAGATGTACTCCGGTAGGTGACTGATGCGGCAGTCAACGTCGATCCAGAACACCATCTTGTCGGGGTGCTTATCGCAGATGTCTTTGATAAAGCCAATTTTTCTGCGGGTGACATCTGCCCAGTCTTCACCCTCACGCTTCAAAACTTCCAAGAGTTCATAGCCAACACCTATTTCCTCAAGTTGAGTCTTTAGCGCCCTGGCATGGCCGGCGTAATACTCATCGGGGGTGTAGAAGCTACAGATCACAACGTCGCGGGTACTCACGACCCAAAATCTACCAGCGAATGGCTATTTTGCCCCTCGGGCTAGGCCTAACCAAAAGCCAAGCCCCCAGGACAGGTGCATGGTTGGTAAAACCGCCAGCAGCCAGAGCTTGCTGTTTTGGCTGAGGTTTTTGGCGGTGGCGCTTAGAACCGCGATCAGTCCCAGGTAGAGAAAAAATGGCAGACCAAAGGGGATGCTTAGAACCAGTAGCGGTGGCAGGAAGTAGCGCACACTTGCAGCACCGGGGTTGTCGCGGGTTAGCGCTCCGCGCCAGCGACCGGTTTTCAGAAACTGTTTGGCTAGCTCTTGGTAGGTCGATCTTGGGTAGTAGTTCACGCTCAGCCTTGGATCAAACCAGACCACCCTGCCGCTTTGGCGAAGCCTTTGGTTTAGCTCCCAGTCCTGTCCTCTGACCCACTTCTCATCAAAGCCGCCAATGTCTTCAAGAGCCTGCTTTTGGAAAACCCCCAGGTAGACGGTTTCTTTTGGACCAGCTTCTGAACCAACGTGGAAGGCGCCACCACCAAGACCAATGCGGTTGTTGTAGCCATAGGCAACCGCCCTTTGGAAATCGCTTTCGCCAACCGCATTCATGATGCCGCCGACGTTCGCAGCGCCGGTTTTATTCAAAACCTCAAGTGCGATGCTGGCGTAGTTCTCACTTAGTTCGGAGTGGGCGTCAACTCTGAGCACGACCTCGAATCTTGCCTTGGCAATTGCGTTGTTCAAAGATGCCGAGGTGTTGGCTCTCGGGGTGTGAGTGATCTGCAGTCTGGTGCCGTATTTTTTCTTTAGCTGTTTGGCAACCTCGTTGGTTTGATCACTCGAGGGTCCAAGTGAAAGCACCAGTTCTAATTCGCCCGGGACACTTTGTTCAAAGACGCTTTCAACCGCGCGCTTTAGATAGCGCTCCTCGTTTAGAACCGGCATCACAAACGATATCTTTTGAAGACTAGGTGTTTTCAATGTTTCTTCCCAGCGCCAAAACCCTAAAGCCAGCCTGTTGCCAGCGGGAGACATCAAGCACATTTCGACCATCAATCACGGTCTTGGTTGCAACCAGAGAGGCTGCCAACTCGGGGTCTAATTCCTTGTATTCGCGCCACTCGGTTCCAAGGATTACTAGCTCCGCTCCAGTTAGCGCCTGGTTCAGATCCTTGGTTGCACCAAGGCTTTGGTCTTTTACTTCTAGCGCCGGCACCGAAACTGGATCGTGCACGGTGATCTTGGCACCGGCACTTTTGAGTCGCTGGGCAATCTCTAAAGCCGGTGAGTCTCTGAGGTCATCGGAGTCGGGCTTGAAGCTAATCCCCAACACCGTGATCTTGCGGTCTTTTAACGTTCCAAGTTCTTCGGTGGCAAGAGCGACCACCCTGTCTCGACGACGCTGGTTAATGTCATCAACGTTTTTTAGAAACTCAACGCTTTGGCCAACTCCCAGCTGCTCCGCTCTAGCAACAAAACCGCGAATGTCCTTGGGGAGACAGCCACCACCAAAACCGATGCCGGTTTTTAGAAACTTATTTCCAATCCGCTCGTCATAGCCGATGGCTTTGGCCAGGGCGACTGCGTCAGCACCTGACACCTCGGCAATCTCGGCCATGGCATTAATGAAACTGATCTTGGTGGCCAAAAAGGCATTGGCGGAAACCTTGACCAGCTCTGCGGTTGGAACATCCAGCTCCAGAAAAGGTGTTCCTCGATCCAAAATTGTTTTGTAGACCGATCGGACCGAGGCAACTGTTTCTAAGTGAAACGAACCGATCACGATGCGGTCTGGGTTTAGTGAATCTTCCAGGGCTGTGCCCTCGCGCAGAAACTCGGGGTTCCAACCAAGCCTGACATCAAAGCCGGCGATCTTGGACATCTGTTTGTGAAGCTCGGTGGCGGTTCCAACCGGAACAGTGGACTTGCCAACCACAACCGAGCGTTCGTTGAGCCAGGGAGCAAGCTCTCTGGCTGCTGCAAAGACGTAGGAGGTGTCGGCCGCATTGGAACCTTGTTGCTGGGGTGTGCCAACGCAAATAAAGTGCAGTTCGGCCTTTGTGGTCAGGTCGCTGTGTTGTGATGCAAAGGTAATTAGCCCGAGATCTAGGACCTCTTTTAGGGCTTTATCTAGGCCTGGCTCGTGAAAGGGAACCTTGCCCGATGAGAGCGCTGAGAGCTTTGCAGCATCTGGTTCAATGGCTAAAACCTGGTGACCCAACTTGGCCATTGCCACGGCATGGGTGGCCCCGAGGTACCCCAGGCCGATAACCGTTATCTTCACAGTTATGGAGTTTAGTTCTCTGGGCCGTAACGCCTATTGACAGGGCGCGTATATTGGAATTGATGGCTGAAAACAACCACGGCGAGTACAACGCCCAAGATCCACTCGAGGAACTGCTTGATGCTGAGTCCGACGAGGAGTTTGGTCTACCCGAATTCCGTGAGCACCTAGCCGACACTTTGACCCCTGCGGTTCTAAAAGATTGGACCGCTGCAGACTTTGCCAGCATTTACGTTCGCTTCCGTCCTCACCTAGAGCGTCACGCTCGCAGGTTCTTGGTGAACCCCTCCCAGGTTGAAGAGGTAGTCCAGGACGCGTTTTTGTACCTGATGACGACCCTGCCAGAGCTCGACAGCGAGCTTGGAGTTTTGAAGTTCTTGAAGTGGAAGACCAGGCTGTTGTCCCTGGATGTAATTCGTGCGAACAGCCGCGTGAGCTTTGCTCCCCTAGACGAGCACCCGGACATCGTCGCCAAGGGCGAGGAAATGAGCGCGGATCTTGAGCGCGCAGATGACGCCGCAATTGTTGCCATGGCGCTAGCCAAGCTGCAGCCAAGACACCGTGAAGCCATCATCGCCACCCTCTACGAGGAGAAGAGCGCAGAACTGGTTGCTTCTCAGATGGGTCTCAACGAAAACGCTTTCCGTCAGCTACTGTTCCGCGCCAGGTCTTCCTTTAAGAAGGCACTGGTTGGCGAGGCCGAGACCCAGGGCAAGTCAATCTCCGAGATTCTTTCGATTGCAGCTCGCAAGGCGGCAGCCGAGAGCGGCAAGTACATCTCAGCTGCTGGAGCCTTCCTTTTGGTGTTGGCAGTGTCAATCGGCATCCTGCCAAACCTTTCCCAGCCAGCTCAGGAGCAAATTGCTCTTCCGGTGCCAACCCAGTCGGCTCAGCCGCAGCAAACCGATAGCGCTAATGGCACCCAGGATCCTGCACCGGCAGCAGAGCCCTTGGTGTCAGAGACTAACGAGGCCGAGTCTTTGGCAGCAGTCACCGACGACGGGGCTGCGCAGAGCGTAATTGTTGAGCAACCAGCTGTTCTAAGCGCGACCACGGTTGCCGTTGTGGTTGCAGAGCCAGTGGCTCAAGACCAGATAGAGGTCGACCCGGAACGTGAAGTTCTCGAAGCATTCTTCCTCGAGGTATTGGATGACGAAGCGGTTGCGGGTCTAGCCAAGGCATCCGAGAGCAGGGTTTTGTCTCAGGGTGCATCGCTTGTGACGCTGACCAACGGATCAGGCCTCAGGGCTTCGGTTGCATATGACCTGGGAACCGAGCGCGGTGTTCAGCACGCATCATTCACGCTCGAGGTTGGCGGACTTGAGTTCGCTGCGGTGCCAAAGCTCTGGCACGCTGAGAAAAAGACTCTGACCGATGGCACAACACTTTTGTCCTACGTTGCCACCGACCTACTGGTTGGAGACATCAACGGTAATTTCCGCTACATCGTGATGGACGAAACCCTGGTCTCAACCGGAGCGGTTCGCATGGAGATTCGCCTGGATCAAAGCGGCAATGTGCTTGCCTCCAGCCTTTCGCTGACACCTCGCACTTAGTGAGAGTTTGCTGGGAACAGCGAGTTTTTAGCCGGTCTTAGAACGCTTAGAATTGGGGCATGCCCTCACTAAACATCACTCAGTCTGTCTCTGAGGACATCGTTGGCTGGTTTGATGTTGTTGGGCCACTACTTTTTTACACCGTGGTCTTTGGGCTGGTTTTTGCCGGCACGGGGCTGTTTATCGGAGCCTTTATTCCTTTTATTACCGGTGACTCGCTGGTATTTGCCGCGGGATTGGTGGCGGCGGCTAACTCCGATGTCATCAACATCTACGTGATGGTTATCGGTGTTGGAATTGCGGCCTGGCTTGGTGATCAGGTTGGTTACACACTTGGGCGTCACTACGGACGTCCCTATTTGGATAAGCGCCAGGGCAAGTGGATCAAGACCGCCATTACCAAGTCCGAGATCTACTACCAGCGTTATGGCTGGTGGTCGATAGTGGTGGCGAGGTTTGTGCCCTGGGGCAGGGTAATCCTTCCGGCGCTCGCGGGCATCAGCCAAATGAACTACTACAAGTTCTTTAGCGCCAACCTGGTTGGCGCGATGCTTTGGGGTTGCGGTCTCACTCTGGCCGGCTACTTCACCTATTCAATTCCCTGGGTGCGCTCCACCGTTTACCTAATTGCTCGGTTTGTGGTTATCTTGCTCAGCGTGATTGCGGAATCAAGACCTGGCGAGAGAACCGCCACGCCTAACACTTAGCTTTTGACCCTTTAGTTAGTCACGGTTAGTTGACACAGCGCTTCCGAATTTTGCTCCTGAAAAAACTCATCCTCCTGGATTGACCAGCTGGTCCAGAACTTTGAAAAGATTCCTCGGTCGCGATCTTCAAATCTTTGTTTTCTAGTTAGCCGCTCAGCTTCGATCCAGATTGTCAGGTCAGCAAGTTCGGCGCTCTGCGCTGTTACTGAACCACAGCCTTCAACAATCAGCAGGTTCTCACCATCAAACTCTCTGAAGCCATTGCCGGGATCTGGACCACCGCGTTTGTTGTTTGCCCAGTCCCAGCGTTGCCACTGGGCTTTGCCCGCGAGCTTTAGCGGCTTCAAGATTTGCTCCACCAGGTATAAAGAGCCCTGGGCTAGGCCATCCCAGCCCGGGTAGAGCTCATCCATGTGGATGACCTTCGGGCTCTGTTTAGTCTCTTGAAACACTTGCTCCCGCAATAACCTGGCAAAGGTGCTCTTGCCGGAACCTGCTCTGCCATCAATCAAGACAATCGGAGTTGGCTTTGATTGGTGGAGTTCTAAAAGCCTTGGGGTGAGTTCCTGTGCGGCGCTTAGAAGACTCTCGGGGCTCTGGTTCACAACGCTGAGTCTAAAGCTCCTCAATCAGAACGTCCGGGTGCTTATCAAAGCGGTAACCCTGGCCTCTGGCCGTTCTAACAACGTCCTCGTAGCCCTGGATCTTTGATCTGAGTCTTCGGACGTGGACGTCAATGGTTCTAAAGTTTGGTCGCGATTCTCCGCAGCGCTCCGAGATACCGGCAATCTGCTCTCTAGAGACGGTGGTTCCGGTGTTTTCGATTAGGAATGCGAACAGTTCAAATTCTTTGCAGGTCAACTGCGCGTTTCGACCATCCACAAAGAGCCTTCTGCGCTTCAGGTCCACAACCAGTCCCTTGGCGGCGTGAACCTCTTCCTGCTCCGGACTTGAAATGCTGCCGGTGGCTCTTGGTTCTTTTAGTGCCAGTCGGGTTAGCGCTAGCGAGTTACCGGTTGCAAGCTCCGGGGCCAGAGCCAGAGCGGCATAGGTTTGCGGTGGTTGTTCGGGTAGCAGCTCTTCAAGCTTGGCCTTAAGTGCTGTGGCGATCTCGGCAAGGCTTAGGCCGTGGGCCTGAGCCTGAGTTTCGGTAATGCCGACGTAGAGTGCAAAGCCAACTGGCTTGGTTTGAGTCTTTAGGGTTGTCATTTTGCTAGTCCTTTGGTTTGAGTGCAGGTGTATTTGAAAGGCACGAATCACGTGCGTTTGTCGGGGTTCTGGTGCCGGGAAACTAGTCGAAAAGATGCGACTAGCGGCACATACACATGCACATCGAGCAGGACACCATTGCGCAGCTTGGCTGCGTGCTGAAGTCGGCTAGAGATGACATTGAGTAAAAGTGTGCGGAGTTTGTTGCAAGTTGTCAAGTTTTGTTGCGAAGTGTTTAGTCAGCGATTCCATATAGTCGGTCGCCAGCGTCCCCGAGCCCTGGGACTATGTAGCCAATTTCATTTAGTTTTTCATCCAGTGCGCCAAGCACAATCTCCACGGACTTATCGGGCCAGCGCTCTAAAAGGTGTCGCTCAACGTTTGCCACTCCCTCGGGGGCACCAAGCAGACAGACACAGCTGGCACTTATCGCGCCGCGCTCAAAGATGTAGTCCAGCGAGTCATTTAGCGTTCCACCGGTTGCAAGCATCGGGTCAATAACGAATACCTGGCGTCCCGCCAGGTCATCGGGAAGCCTGTTGGCATAGGTGAAGGGTTCGAGGGTTTCCTCGTTGCGCTTGATTCCCAAAAAGCCAACCTCGGCCGTGGGCAACAGCTTGATCATGCCCTCTAACATCCCCAGTCCGGCTCGCAATACCGGAACAATCAGTGGCCTTGGGTTGGCTATTTTCTGACCCTTGGTCTTGGTTAGCGGGGTCGTTATCTCAACGGTTTCGGTCTTGACGTCTCGGGTTGCCTCATAGGCCAACAGGGTGACCAGCTCCTCAACCAGCAACCTGAAGATCGGGCTTGGGGTGCTCTGATCTCGCAGGATGGAGATTTTGTGGTTCACCAGTGGATGGTTGACAACGGTTAGTCGCATATGCTCAATGCTATGGATTTTGAGGCCTTGATGCACGGTGCTATCGCGCAAGCGCGTAAGTCTGGCGCAGATGTGCCGGTGGGAGCGCTCTTGGTGGCTCCAAACGGTGAGGTTATTGCTGCAACCCACAACCAAAAAGAAGTCAAGCTTGATGCCACCAGCCATGCCGAAATCGAGGTGATTCGTGAGGCTGGCAAGCTCTTGGGGGACTGGCGGCTAGATCAGCTGACCCTGGTTGTGACACTTGAACCCTGCGTGATGTGTGCCGGAGCGATTGTGTCGGCGAGAATTCCACGGGTGGTTTTTGGTGCTTTTGATCAGCGGGTTGGTGCTGCCGGTTCGCTCTATGACATTTTGCGAGATGCCAGGTTGGGCAAGCCGGTCGAGGTGGTGGCGGGGGTATTGGAAACCCAGTGTGCTTCTTTACTGGAGGATTTCTTCCTGGGTCGCCGAGAAAACTAACACCCAGGTGTTCATGGTTGGTTTGCTAAGCTTTCCCGCGGTGACGTGTCCGAGTGGCCGAAGGTGCAACTCTCGAAAAGTTGTGTGGGTGAAAGCCCACCGTGGGTTCAAATCCCACCGTCACCGCCATCAGTTATAGGAATTAGTAAGTTTTTGCTTTAGGGCTGAAAAAACTTCTTTGGTCACAAATAGGTAAAAAACCTGCGAAAAAAGTGGTTGCGTAGCATAATTCGCACCCCCTAAGATAGAGGTTTGCTTCCCTAACCTTTGCCTGGCCTCATATTGTGGTTGCCCGGCGTGTAGCAAATTGAGGTTACTCAAGGTTTGGGGCTGGCGAATTTCCCGCCTAAAACAACTTCCCTAGGGGTATCTACTTTGGCAACTGCGAAAACCGCTAAGTCCGTTAAGTCCGCAAAAAACACCCGTTCCACGATGCGTCCATCGTTCGCGACGCACGGGGAACAGATTGAGATCCCAGATCTACTCTCTTTGCAAACCGAGAGTTTTGACTGGTTGGTTGGGAACCCTGCCTGGCGTGCAATCGCCGGCAAGGATGCTCGCAC
>JAGYIH010000032.1 GCA_018402615.1 Aquiluna sp. | reverse complement strand
CGGTTTTAGCGACAAGCTCAGAGAGCTTGTGCCTAATCAGTACACCTACTGGGACTACAAAGACCTGCGCTTTCCAAGAAACGAAGGTATGCGCATCGACTTCCAGCTAACCTCACCCGCCCTTACAGAGCGGATTGTTGAAGCCAGCATCGAGAGGGACGAACGCAAGGGCGAAGGCCCGAGCGATCATGTGCCGGTGATTATTCAGCTGAGCTAACCGGCACCTTGGCCCAGAGCTTGGTCTTGCCCAGCTGTCCCTCTAGCCCCCAGCTGGAGCTAACCTCGCCAATGGTCCTGCTGCCAAAACCAGCCGGACTGTCGGTGGATCTAGGTTCACCGTCATTGATAACCACTACCTCGAGGCATGGGTTCTCCTGGGCTACTAGAGCAAGTCCAACCTCAATATTTTTAGCCTTGGCATGCCTAACAGCATTGCCAACGCCCTCTCGAATCACCTCAACAACCGAAGCCAGCCCAAAGCTGTCAATTTCGAGGGCTTTCAGGGCAGCTGGGTTGGCATCCAGCGATATGTTTGCAACCCCGTCCCAAAGGGCGACGGTGTCGGAGTAGAAGCGATCAAAGCTTGGTAGTTCGCGAGATAGGTCGAGTGCCTCGATGCACTGCTGCTGGAGATTCTGAACATCAGCCATGGTGCCAACGGTGTTGGAGAGAGCAGCCGCTCTGACTCTGCCCTGAATGTCACTGTGGACATAGCGCGCTAGGCGCTTCTTTTCGATCCAGAGCTGCTGGTTGAGCTTGCGCTCTAGCCAGTGAACGCTATTGAGGGCTTCTTCCAGAATCTGAATGTTCTTGGCCCTTTCAAATTCGTAGGCAAAGAACAGTGATACGAAGCTGGCTGGCAAGATGATCGCTGCGCTGAGCCAAAGCGCTGTTGCCAGGGCAGCGGAGAGGTCATAACCGAGCACCAACCACGAGATCAGGTTGGCACTCAAACCAACTCCGAGCCATACAAAAGGAACTAAGGCTCCTCTGATTCTGTATTTCTTGGCCAAGCCAAAGAGTCCGAAGATCACACCTGCTTGAATAACGGTTTCTAAAAACCCGATCCAGCCAATGTTCCAGACTCTTCCGTAGAGGGTGCTTAGGAGTCCTATGGCTGCAACAGGGGCTGGATTGAAGGGAAATCTATAAAGCGCGGTTCTAACAACCGGTATCAGGTTGATCCGCCTCTTAGGGCTTACCGGATTCACCACCAACTCCTGGTGACTACTCAGTGAGTGGGAAAGAGGTCTGATAACGCTGTCGGCAAGGTTGTGCAGCTCGGTGGTGGAGCTTCTTGAGGAGAACGCCTCACTCAAGGTTCGCTTTACCTGCTCGACGAGATCTGCCCGCGTCTTGGCAACCGCTTGAGCTCCTTGGCTTGCCAGCAGGCTCTCTCTGTCTAAGGACTCTGCTAGTCGGTTATATACCTCGATATACTCACGCCGAGCTCCAACCAAAACCGCTGCGACCGAGAACCAAATCACGACCAGAATTGCCCCGGAGCTCATGCGAGGAATGTATTCAGCAGCTTCAACCAAACCGAAGAATTCCAGCGACCAAGAAACACTCAATCCCCTGGCAACCCCCGCCACAGCCAAAGTCGAAACCGCTGCCAAAGGCCTTGGTTTCCGATCAGGCCTCGGGGAAAGATAGGTCAGGTAGCCAAGTAGCAAGAACAAGCCGGTAGCGGCGTGGCCAATGAACCCAACCAAGAACCCCAACCAGATTGATGACCCCGGCGCCAAGCCCTCTGGGATAAACCCAGCTGTCCCAAGGATTGAGACAGGCGAAAGCACCAACCAAGCCCCAAAACTAAATGAATACCTGCCCCCAACCTTGAGCCAGATCTCCTTCAAGGTTTAGCCGCCTCGCCTTAGACCCATTTGAGCGCTGTAGATTCTTGCCGCCAAAACTCTCGGGCTCATGCTTTCGTCATCGCCAATCTCAAGAGCCTGGTAGATCCTGTGAACGGTTTGCTCGACAGCCCTGACTCCAAGGTCGCGCTGCTTCGCTATCTCGGCGTTTGACAGGCCCTGAGCCACCAATCGCAAAACCTCAAGCTGCTTACTGGTGAGCTTTGCAAGCGGAGAATCAGACTGAACCTGGAACTCCTCGGTCCTTGGATCGTTGTCCCGCATTACGGTGTTGAGAGCATCCACTACTAGCTCAATGCTCTCCACCTCACGCTTGGAGAGGTAGGCGATGTGAGGAGCAGCCTTCATCTCGGCTGGGGTGGGGGTGTAGTTGGTGAGAAGAACAAAGCCAACCGCTGGGTTCTCAGCCGCCAAGGCTGCAATCAAATCAGTACCACTTGACCATCGCCAAGATCAAGGTCCACCACCATGGCATCGGGGTCAACTCTTTGAACATGCGCTTGGCCTCAAGCGCGTCCTTGGCACTGTGGTCTCAAACCAACTCGCCTAAACGGTGTGCAAGCAGGCTGCGAATGATGGCTCATCATCAACAATGATGAGTCGTCTGGTAGCTCTGCACCATAAGCCGTCCCGTCGCTTCCACTCACCCGAATGATAAATCGTTAGCGCCAGAACCGAAGAGCCGAGCGCATTGCCCAGTTCTTTGACACTCCATAGCGAAGACGAACCACCGTCTTCACCTCTGAGTTATTAGCACTAGCCAGATCACATGCAGCCTGAGTTCGTTGTGTTGTATGGGCGATAGCCCATGCATTGGGGTTCTCGGCTGTGGTAGCCCCAGCAGATGGTCCCGGCTGCTGAATACTCAACTAACTTGCCGGCTAGGTGCTCTCTTTGAGCCAAGTGCAATGGATCTTGAATTACCAAGGAACTTGAAGGTCCAGGTGTAGCCAAGAAGCCTGCTGGATTCAGCAACAATTGTTGTTGCCTCTCGACGACTTACGACATCTGCTGGAACACAAGCGTTCCATTGAGCCAACGAGTCTTAGATCCCAAATGCCAACTGCATCTCACCTGTTGTGAAAGTGAGCGAGGTTGGAGGTTGTTAGAAACAATCGTGACTGTTATGCCGTTGAGAGTCAGAACAGAAACATTCTCAAGTCTTTGACCAGTTGCTGTCACCTCAGCAATTCAGATGCAGAGATCTCTGGCAGGGTTGAGAACTCAACAATCATTGGTGTGTTGGATCACAAATGGCTGGCAGCTGATCCTGCGCTTGCTGGAGGTGCCGTGTAGCTGAAGGCACCAGCAAGGGTTCCAGTAAGTCCACCACCAGTAGCAATGGTCACATCCAAACCAGTAGCAGCAGCTCCTGGAGGAGAAACAAAGGTCAGGCTGAATCATCAATCAAGACAATTGATGAGCCGGAGATGGCATTGATTGCAGCTGAAACAGAGTCTGAGTAGCTACCTGAAAGTACCGGGTCCTTGTGACGGTGATTGCTGTTCCACCAGCAGGAGAAATTCAGATGTTGGAGCGATAGCTCCAATGACTGGGACCAGTGCTGAGGTTGTGTACTCAAAAGCAACTGGTGAGGTTGTTGAACCTCCTGAGTTGTGACACTGATGCTTACAGCTCCAGAAGAGGATGCCAGTGACAAACCCGCTCAGAGTGTCGCTTTCAACAGTGAATGAAACCGCCACATCGCCAATCATCACCTCAGAGGTTCTAACCAGGCCGTTCCAGTGATGGAGACAATGGTGCCGCCATTAGTGGTGCCAACAATTGAGAGGTAACGGTAATTCTCGGACCTGAGACATAAGTCACGGTATTCGAGAGTGTGAATGTCCCCACCAGGTTGGTGATTGCAAGATCATAGGAACTCGCAGTTTTTGCCGGAGCAGAGATAGTACCTCAGTTCCACTCACAATCGAAACTAACCGCCGCACCATCCAACGTCACTGCATTAGAGGTCGAGAAGTTAGAGCCTGTAATGCTGATGTTGTTATTTGCTTAGCCCAATGGCTCAGAGAGCTTGTGCCTAATCAGTACACCTACTGGGACTACAAAGACCTGCGATTTCCCAGAAACGAGGGCATGAGAATCGACTTCCAGCTCACCTCACCTGCTCTAACAGAGCGGGTGGTGGGAGCCAGCATTGAAAGAGATGAGCGCAAGGGCGAAGGGCCTAGCGATCACGTTCCGGTGGTTATTGAGTGGAGCTAACTGGCACCTTGGCCCAGAGCTTGGTTCTGCCGTCGTCCTCTTCAAGACCCCAACTTGCGCTGACCTCCGTCAGGGTTTGTGACCCAAATCCGGGCACAGCCGGTTTAGTTTTTGCCTCACCGTCATTGATGACAACGACCTCGAGGCACGGATTTTCGTGCTCTCGGTACCTTAGTCCCACCTCTATGTTTTTGGCCTTGCCATGTTTGACTGCGTTGCCAATTCCTTCACGAACAATCTCAACCACGGATGCCAGGCCGAATCTGTCTGAGGCCATTGCCTGCATCGCCTCCGGTTCTGCCTCCAAAGAGATGGAAGCAACTCCCTCCCAAAGCTCAACCATGTCGGCATAAAAGCGCTCGAAAGGCGGTAGCTCTCTGGAAAGTTCTAGTGCGGAGATGCAATCACGTTGTAACTGTTGCAAGTGCGACATTGTGCCCGCAGGATTTGAGAGGGCGGCAGCTCGCACGCGACCTTGAATGTCGCTGTGTAAATAGCGGGCCAGGCGCTTTTTCTCAATCCACAACTGCTGGCTAAGTTTTCGTTCTTGCCACTCGACGCGGGCCAAGGCCTCCTCAAGCTGAGCCAGTTTGCGCTCTGCCTCCTTGTCGTAGGCAAGGAGCATCGACAAAAACCCCGCTGGTAGAACCAAAGTGGTGCTCAGATAGATGGCACTTATAAGGCCATCCTGAAAGTCGTATCCAAGGACGACCCAAGAAGTCAGATTCGCAAGGAAGCCCGTGGCGAGCCAGACGAATGGAACAACCCAGCCACGAATTCCTGCTCGCTGGGCGACAGTAAAGATAGCGACAATGATCAATGCCTGAATGAGCGTTTCTATAAGTCCAGCAGCCCCTAGGTTCCAGATTCTTGAATACAACGTGCTCACAAGGCTTATGACCGCGACAGGTATCGGATTAAAGGGAAACTCGGTCAAGGCTGTCTTCAGAATCGGACCGATACTGATTCGCCTTCGTGGTGCCTCCACTTTTGTGATTTCAGGCTGGTGAGCGGCCAGTGATTGTGCCAGAGGTCTTATTACAGTATCGGCAATGTGATGGAGGTCCGAGGTTGATTTTCTTGAGGAGAATGCCTCGTTCAGGGTGGTCTTTACCTGATCGACCAACTGATCCCGAACCTGTGCGACTTGCTGACCGCCCTCTGAGGCAAGGGCGTCGGCTCTCTCGATAGAGTCACTTAGTCTCCCGTATACAGCCAGGTACTGCCTTCTCGCGCCGACTAAAACTGCGGTCACTGAGAACCAAATAGTGACAATGATCGCTCCAGCGATCATGCGAGCAAAGTAGTCCGCCTGATCGACCAGTTCAAATGCTTCAAGGGACCAAGCAACACTGAAGCCCCTTGCCAAACCAGCAATTGCGAGTGTGGAGATGGCCAACAAGGGTCTCGATGACCTGCCTTCTTTAGCGCTCAAATAGGTGAGACGTGCCGGAACCAAAGCCAAGCCGGTCACTACGTGCCCAATCAGCCCGACGAGGTAACCAGCCCAAATCGAAGTTCCAGGAGCAACTCCCTCCGGGATAAAAGCCGAGGTCCCCAAAATGGAGACTGGTGAAAGCAGTAGCCAAGCGCGCAGAGTGATTGCGTGCGTGCCCCCCATTCGCAGAAAGATTTCTTTCAATTGCTAGTCCCGAGTCTTAGTCCCATTTGTGAGCTAAATATTCGGGCTGCTGCAACCCTTGGACTGGTGCTGCCATTGTCATCAACGCCTAGGGCTCGATAAATCCTGTGCACAGTCTGCTCCACCGCCCTGACCCCTAGGCCTCGCTGCCGAGCAATCTCTAAATTGGTCAGACCCTGAGCCAAGAGCCTGAGCACTTCTAGCTGTTTGGGCGTCAACTTGGCGAGCGGGGAGTCTTGTTGCACCGTGAAAAGCTCGGTCCTTGGATCGTTATCGCGCATTACCGTGTTCAAAGCATCGACCACTAGATCAATTGACTCAACGTCACGCTTCGAAAGGTAGGCGATGTGCGGCGCAGATCTCATTTCCGCAGGTGTGGGGATGTAGTTGGTTAGAAGGACAAACCCAATTGCGGGATTTTGGGCTGATAATGCAACAATCAGGTCTGTCCCACTTGGCCCGTCACCAAGGTCTAAATCAACGACCATTGCATCTGGGTCAACCTTGTCAAAGAGCCTCTTGGCGGTCAGCGCATCCTGAGCCGTGTGGGTCTCAAAACCCAATTCTCTGAGTCGATGAGAGACAAGTCCGCGAATAATTGGCTCATCATCGACGATGATCAGCTTTCTCTGATAGCCCAGTGACCCGAACGAATTTGCCATCATTCACGTCCTTCTAGCGGAGCATGTAGTGGTGTTCCAGGTGAAAGGTTAGGCCAATGATGCAAGGCAAATCTCGTGTTCTGTCGTATTAACCGAATGTCTAGACAAGACCTTCGGGCAACCTTTCAATCGCATACCTAAACATGACCCTGGGCGTTTGGGCTTTGTGTTGGTTTAGGAAGTCAACCAATGCTCTCTGATCTCTCTTGCCACACTCCCTGAGCATCCAACCTGTGGCCTTGTGGATGAGGTCATGTGGATGGGAGAGGTAGTGCTCTGCCATGGCAAAAGTTGGCTCTAGATTGCCCTCTCTGATGAATGCCCAGGTCAACATGACCGCAGCTCTTTGCTCCCAGAGGTTTCCCTTGGCTAGGTTTTTGAGATAACCAACCGGATCCTCAAGTCCCAGCAGGTGAACACCAAGATATGGTGCGGTGCTATCGACCAAGTCCCAGTTATTCACAAAGCCATCGGCCAGTAACTCTAAGAACTTCTCAAATAAGTCATCTCGCTTTTTGAGGGCTTCTCTGGTGCTTGTCTTGGTTGCCTTGAACTGCAGCACCAGGATTGCTAAACCCGCAAACCTCTCCTCGTGATACTTGCCCCTGGCAAGAACATCAATCTGAGCAAGATCTAGGGTCTTGTATTTCTTGGCTATTTCTCTAACCTGAGGCACCTTGAGGCCAAGAAATGCATCCCCCTCGCCATATTCGCCTTTGCCGGTCTTGAAGTAGCGCTGCTGGAACGCGGCTAGCTTTGGGTCACTCAACGCCTTGAGATCAGCAGAGATGTCTTCAGCCACAATCACGGTCATGGGAAACCCCTCCCTGCGAGAGAAACTCTTGCGTCTGTTTAGATTAGGCCTTGTCAGCTAGCGGGATCGCGGCAACCAGCTCAACACCGCGAGAAGTGTTTGTGAGGGACCACTCGCTGGAGGCTTCGTCCAATATCTCTGAGCCAAAACCTGAGTCAGCCGAGGAGTCCAGCGGTTCGCCATCGTTTGAGATGGACACCTTCAGCATGCCGACACCCCTGTCGTCAGAGACCCTGAGCGAAAGTGTTGCATTGCTGGCCTTGCCATGGCGCACGGCATTGCACAGCCCCTCACGAATTACCTCTACCGCCGCCACTTTTGCAAAGCCATCGCTTTCTAGGCGATGCACGATTTCCTCGGGAGTGTCGAAGCTGATTCTTAGGATCCCGTCCCAGATTCTTTCGCTCTGAGACAGAAACTCTTTGAATTCCATGGGTTCGATAGCTCTGTCCAGTGCAGCTAGGCACTCTGAGCGCAGCTGTTGAAGTTGGGCAGGACTTAGGTTCTCGGATCGCATGGCTGCGGCCCTGATTCTGCCCTGGATATCGCTATGCACAAACTTAGAAAGTCTGCGGTTTTCAACCCAGACCACTTGTTCTAGCTTCTCTCGTTGCCAACCGAGCTGCTCAAGCGCTGAGCTCATCTGAATTAGCTTGTCTCTTCTCTCGCGCTCCAAGGTGAACTGCAGCCCGATGAATAGGGCGATTACCCAGCTGCCAAGATTGAGGTTTCCCAGCGAGCTGGCCTGGGCTGGAGCGTAAGCCTGGAGTTCCTGACCCAGGACAGCGCCAACCAATGCACCGGCAAATAGAACCAGAAAGCCGACCCAGGCGCTCTTCACTCTCAAGCGCCTCAGTAGTGCCAGATTGACCCAAACCAGAATGAAAACCAGCAAGAAATTCAAGATCGCGGCAATGCCAAAGAATGACACTGTTGCCACCAAGCCGGCTAGAGCGGCCGCAAGGGCAGATTGCCAGAGATTACCGGGGTGACGCAATGATCGCTGGAGCAGCTCTCTCCACCTGATGGGCTCCAGACTTGCTGTTTTAGGTGACGCCAAAGCGAGATCTCGATCCAGCTCTGAGCGAAGTGGCCTTATAACCTCGTCGGCAAGTCTGTTGAGTCCCTTTGAGTCAGTTTGCTCGAGCGCGGTAACTATTGATTGCTTGAGATTCTCGACCAGCTTGGTTCGAAGCTCAGAGACAATCTGAGCCTGGTAGTCCGCGAGTCTCGAGGTTTGCTGAATCGAATCCGTGAGCTCGATAGAGAGCTCGCGATACCTTCTGCTGGCATCAATTACCAGTGCAATCAGCGAGGACCAAAAAAGCTGGAGCAAGGCTCTGCCTATTCCAGAGCCATACTCAATGCCAATGTCAAAGCTGTCTACGAGTGCGGATATCGTTACTGCAACAACGTAACCAGCTGTTGCATAGGTGATTAGGGCGGCAAAGGGTCTGCTGGGCCTGTCCTTTACTGGCTTTAGGTAGGTCAGGTAGGCAAATAGAAAGATCAAGCCAGAAGGCAAATAGCTCAGAACTGCAGCTCCCAGCAGTAGCCAGAAATACTCTTGGGTGGCGGCTGGTCCGAAGGTGAAGAGTGAGCCAAGGATTGCAATTGGGGCCAGTGCGAGCCATGCCCAAAGACTCACCGCACTCGGGCCGCCAATTCTCTGCAGCACACTGGAAATCAAGCTGATCTCCTGGGCCCCATGCTTCTTGTGTAGAGCTGTGCGGCAGTTACCCGGCGGCTATTGCCGTCGCTTGCACTAATTCCAAGCGCCAAGTAGATGCGCTTGACGCTCTGTTCGATGGCGCCCTGGGAAACGGTGAGGATCGCGGCAATCTCTGCGTTGGTTTTCCCCTCCGCAAGTAGCGAGAGGACAAGCAACTGCTTTTTGGTTAGCTCAGACAGGGCTCCCTTTGGTGGCTGTCGAAACATTGCCTTGGACCTGGGGTTGTTGGTCAAGACCTCATTGAGAGCCGACACCAGGTAACCAAAGTCCAGCACGTCGCTCTTTTTCACAAAAGCCATGTTTTTGGCTGACTTCATCTCCCAGGGTGAGGGGGTGAAGTTAGTTAGTAGGACAAAGCCAAGTTCAGCACTTTTAGCGGCGATTGAGGTTATTAGTTCGATACCGGTTGGCCCAGAACCCAGGTCAAGATCAACTACAAAGGCATCGGGATCATGCTCA
>JAGYIH010000031.1 GCA_018402615.1 Aquiluna sp. | reverse complement strand
CTCGGTAGGAAATCTTCCCTAGAGGATAGAAATTTGGAATCGTTATCAATTTGTGAATGGAGTCTCTTCGAGGAAAATGACCGATCTTGACTCCACGTAGTTGGGCACCACAAAGTTTAAAAAGTGTTGAGCATGTGTAGTTGCGACGTGTTCCGGGTAGACCTCTTTTGAGGGAAATGACTCGAAAAGATTGAAGGTGTTGGCGTTCAATTGTGACTGAGAAACATCGAATCTGGAGCAGATCCCAGAGTCCAAACTTGCCTGAGAGAGGCTCTGCAGAGCCGTTCTAAGGTTTTCGACATTTCCAGGGGAGGCTGTGAGTTCAACGTAGAGGTGCAAGGCGGTAGTCAACGGCTATCCCATCCCGAAGGGCTTCACTGCACTCCGTAAGTTAGGCCAAATTCTATGCTTGTCAGCGGTTTGCAGTGTTGTTGAAAAAGCATTTTTCATCCCTCTCGACACGCTTCGGGCATTGTTTGACAGAAAATGCATTATCTGTAAGCATCTCCTTTACTATCTGGCCAATGAGGGCTTATCGCTTCCCAAAGGTCAGATGAGGCCTGGAACGCTGGGCCGAAACCACAAATTAGAAGTCAGAGAGTGTTTTATGAAACTATCAAGTAGCCCATTGAAGGCGTTAGTTGGTCTGGCCGCAGCAGCGATGGTGCTGACTGGTTGCGCCAGCACAGCGACAGCTCCCGCCACAACCCAAACCACTGCCGCGGGTGGCAGCTCATCCGAGGCAGAAATCCCGGGTGAGAGAATCACCCTCACCGTTGGCGCAGGACACCCTGCCGGCGGTGCTATCACCTATGCAAACCGCATGGAGAGCTGGTTCGTGCCAGAGCTCAAGGCTCGCATAGCTGCAGAAACCAACCACGAGCTTGAGGTCATTGAGGGTTACGGCGGTTCAATCGCCACTCTTGGTGAGATCTTGGGTGCGACTCAAACAGGTCTTGTAGACATCGGTGCGATTATCTACCCGTTCGAGCCTTCCAATCTTTCTCTTCACAACCTTGAGATGAAGATTCCGTTCTCATCTACAGACCCAGAAATCGCGATCAAGGCGATGCGCGCGGTCTACGACGAAGTTCCTTACATGAGCGAAGTGCTTGAGAACGACTTCAACCAGAAGGTGCTTGGACTATGGACCACTGGTTCCTACCACCTAGTCACCACCTTCCAGTGGAACAAGTTCGAAGACCTAGCTGGTCGCACCCTGACTGCTGCTGGTCCAAACCTGCCATGGATTACTGCTGCTGGTGTGAACCCAGTTCAGGGAAGCCTTGGTGAGTGGTACACCGGTCTAGAGACTGGCGTTATTGACGGAGCGGTTATGTTCCCAGAGGCCACCGCTGGCTTCAAGCTTTACGAGCCAGCACCTTTCTACACCGAGATCGGCTTCGGAGCTAGCCCACAGGGTGCAATCACCGTGAACCTAGACAGGTTTAACGGATTGCCTGCCGACGTGCAAGAAATCATTGTGCAGCTGGGTGTCGAGTTCGAGGAGCAGATTGCTGGTTGGGTCAAGGAAGAAAGTGGAGCTGCCTATGACACCATGCGTGCCAACGGAACCACCATCACCTCTTTGTCTGATGCACAGCGCACTGACTGGGCTAACCGCCTAAGTGAGCTGCCAAATGCAGGAGCCCAGGAGGCCAATGCGGCCGGACTTCCAGGTAGCGAGGCATACAGGGTATACATTCGAGCCCAAGAGGATCTTGGTTACGTGTTCCCACGTGACTGGGTCATCGAAGACTAGAAGCAAAACAATTAGCTCTGCTGGGGGCAAGTTCCCCCAGCAGAGCTAATGCTCGAAACCAAAAACGCCCTGCGAAAGAAGACAGATGTTCAGAGCACTAGACAAAACGGTGGCAGCTGTCACAATTTTGTTTGCAGTTGTTGGAGCCACGCTGATTGGCCTTTTGGCTTTGCTCGTGGTAGCCGATGTTGTGGGGCGCAACTTCGGATCCCCGGTTACCGGCATAGTTGAACTGGCCGCACAGACCGTTGTAATTTCAGCTTTTCTAACTATTCCCTTTGTCATGAGAAAGGGAAGCCACATTCGTGCAACCGTTCTGGTTAGCAGACTCCCCGAGCTCTGGCGCAGAGGATTTGAGGTGTTGGCCTTTGCCGTCGGCGTATTTATTTTCGCTTTGCTTGCCTACTCATCTTGGGGAAATTTTGTCACTGACTACACCGCTGCTTCCTACGAGGGCGAGGGTGCACTTCGTATTCCGACCTGGCCCGCGCGGCTAACAATCTTCTTGGCATCGATGCTCATGGTCGTCGAAGGTCTTCTGAGTATCGTAAAGACAATCATCGGAGAGAAAAAATGAGCAGCGTAGACATTGCTCAACTAGCTGTCGTAGGCCTTTTCATAATGGTGATGGCCGGTATCCCCATCAGCTACTCTCTGATTCTGACCTCGTTTGTCGGAATGTTTCTTATCCGAGACAACCTAGAAATCGCCTTCAACCTTTTCAATGCCAGTGCCTATTCTGGTGTGAGGGACTACGTCTTTGCGGTGATTCCGCTGTTCATCCTGATGGGTGCCTTCATGACGAACTCCCGAGCGGCCGAGGCACTGTTCACTGCAATTAATTATTTGCTCAAAGGTGTTCGGGCCGGATTGGGAATGGCGACAGTTGGAGCAAACGCGATCTTTGCTGCTGTGACTGGTGTGAGCGTGGCATCGGCCGCAGTTTTCAGTAATGTTGCCCACCCGCAGATGCGTCGCTACGGATACTCAAAACGCCTCTCGCTGGGAGTAGTGGCAGGTAGCTCAATTTTGGGCATGTTGATTCCCCCAAGCCTTTTAATGATTCTCTATGGAATTTTGACCCAGGTCTCCATCGGCAAAATGTTCATCGCCGGCGTTGTCCCGGGAATCGTGCTCGCGTTAATGTTTGCCATTTATCTGTTCGTTGCAAGCTTCATTCGGCCCGACATGTTCGGAATTGAGAGCAAAAAGCCGAATCGCCTCGTGCTTCGAGCGCAGGCCAAAGCCAAAGCCAGAGCGGAAAAGGCTGGCTCAGCTAATGAGCTTGAGGATGATTTTGATGACGTTGCGGACGTGGACCAAACTATTAAGCTCCGCACTCCCGGTCTGATGACTCAGACAATCGCTATCCCCATTAACCAGATGACTTTTGGCCGAGCCATGCTCGGCGCACTTCCGATCGTTTCGCTGGTGGCTTTGGTGATCGGTGGTATTTGGGGAGGTTTGTTCTCCCCAACCGAGGCAAGTGCTGTTGGCGCTGTTGGAGCGCTCGTAATTGCACCGCTGATGGGAATGGACTGGAAGAAGTTCCTTAAGTCTTTCCAGCAGACCGCTCTTAGTGTTGGTGGAATTCTGCTGCTGCTTATCGCCGCCGGATTCTTCTCTCGAATGCTCGCCACCAGCGGTTTCATTAACCAGGTCAGCAACTTTATTCAGGGCCTCGAAATCAGCATTATCTTGCTGATGCTGTTATTCATTTTGATTCTTGTTGTTATGGGAACAATCCTGGACTCCAGCTCAATCATCCTTCTGGCAATCCCTTTGATGTTCCCTTCAATTATGGCCCTGGGAATTGATCCGATTTGGTTTGGAATCGTATTTATCATCGCGGTTGAGATTGGTCTTTTGACTCCGCCATTTGGCATGGTGCCATTCGCCATGAACGCGACTTTGGGTAAGCGGGCGAGCGTGGAAGACATCTTCGCGGGTTCGTTCCCATTCGTGCTAATCATGTTTGCCATGCTGGGTCTGCTGTTGCTCTTCCCAGAGATAGCTACCTGGCTGCCGGGCTTACTCAGATAACCTGAGTATCGAAACTGGGTTTAGGGAAAGGAACTGAATTTGTCACGTGTAGTTGGGGTAATCGGGCTTGGCAACATCGGATCATCGATCGCGATGCACCTGATAAATAAGGGCTTTGACGTTGTAGGCTTTGATGTTCGGCCGGAGCCAAATCAGCAGCTTGTTGCTGATGGAGGTAAGGCCCTAGGTTCTCCAGCTGAGGTTGCTGCCAATTCAGACGTGATTATTTCGAGTCTTCCCTCTCCCCAAGCGCTCGTCAGTGTGCTTGACGAGATTTCGCCGCAAATGAAGGACAAGGTGCTGATTGAGACCAGCACGCTTGGCCTAGACGATAAGGAAGCGGCTCATAAGCAAGTGAGGGCGGCAGGCGGACAGATCGTGGATTGCCCACTAAGCGGGACCGCTATGCAGGCCAAAAAGGGCGACGTGGTTGCCTACGCCAGCGCTGATGATGGTGTGGTTGCGAGCATTCAGGATGTGTTGGATGGATTTAACAGAAAGACCTACGACCTAGGTGCCTTCGGTATGGGTAGCAAGATGAAGTACATTGCAAATCTTTTAGTTGCAGTGAACAATGTTGCAACGGCTGAGGCCCTTGTCTTGGCTGAAAAGGCTGGCCTCGATTTGGCCAAGACTGTCGAAGTTGTTTCAGACGGAGCCGGCGGTTCGCGGATGCTTGAGGTCCGCGGTCCCATGATGGCCAATGGAACCTATGGAGAGCCGGGCATGAATGTCGGAGTTTTCATGAAGGATGTTGCTTTGATTGGCGATTACGCGAGGAAGCTTGGGGCTCCAATTCCAGTTTTGAATAGCACAACTCCGATTTACACCTCAGCTTTGGCCCATGGCTGGGGAGATTCGGACACCTCCTCGGTCTACGCCGTGTTGGCAGACATGGCAAATATTGATCGCAAACAAACGCCTCAGGAAAGAGATCGTAAATGACCCACCTAACTCTCGAACAAGCTCAAGCCATCGTTGACGGCACCATTGCTGAGTGCCGCAAGCTCAACCTTGAGCCGATGACGGTTTCGGTCCTGGATGCCAGCGGAACCCTCAAAGCTATGGCTCGTGAGGATGGCTCAGGACTGGTGCGACCAGATATCGCTTTTAGTAAGGCTTGGGGCGCAATCGGGATGGGCTTACCGTCCAGAGAGCTGAATCGTCGCAGCGAGATAATGCCTACTTTCTTCAACGCTCTTTACACGGTTAGTCAGGGCAAGGTTGTTCCGATGCCAGGCGGAGTTTTGATAGTGAGTGGCGAAGACGTTGTTGGTGCAGTTGGAGTCTCGGGGGACACCCCAGACAACGACGAGCTGGTTGCCATAGCTGGAATATCATCGGCCGGTTTTACCGCAGATTTTGAGGCGACCCCCAAGGTTAGAAGGTCTCAGTTCTAACTGGCCCGATTTCAAAGGTGAGTGTGAAATCTAGAAAGTTTGGCACCGCCCTGTTTGTAGCACTGGCTGTAGTGATCGCCTCGCTGAACTCAATCCAAGCTCGAATAAATGGCGAGCTGGGTTTTCGCATGGGAGACGGCTTTGCTTCGGCCCTGATTTCAATCAGCGGCGGGTTGCTATTAATAATCCTGGCACTGATCTTTTCCCCTGTCGGCAGGGCAGGGCTCGCTCGCATACCTCAGGCTCTGAGGGATCGCAGGTTGGTTTGGTGGCATCTTCTGGGAGGAGTCTCCGGAGCCTTCTACGCGGTTGCTCAGACCGAAACAGGTCTTTTGCTTGGAGTGGCACTTTTCTCTATTGCAATAGTCTCCGGGCAAACTCTGAGCTCACTAATCATGGATCGACTTGGAGTTGGCCCCTCAGGCAAGCATCAGATCACTTGGCCAAGGCTGCTGGGTACCGTTTTGGTGCTGTTGGCCGTGATTTTGTCTGTCTCGGGGCAGCTTGATGCTCAGGCGCCAATCTGGGTGGCATGGATGCCGTTTGTCGCTGGCTTTGGAATGGGTTGGCAACTGGCGGTCAATGGACGCGTGCGTGCGCAGGCTCAGAGTGTGCTGGCGGCTACCTTTATCAATTTCATCGTGGCAGCGGTTTTACTGGCCCTAATCGTTGTGCTTCGCGGTTTCACAGTGGGCTGGCCAGTGAGCATCCCTGACCAACCCTGGCTCTTCACCGGCGGCGTCTTGGGAGCAATGTTTATTGCTGGGTCAGCATTTGTGGTGGCGCGGATTGGAGTGTTGGTGCTGGGCGTCTCGGTAGTGGCGGGCCAACTTGTCGGTGCGCTGCTGATAGATATATTGAGCCCGTCACCTTTGCACCCGCTCACAACGGTCACGGTAGTGGGCGTTGTCTTGTCATTGATTGCAGTGGTTATCTCGACTTTGGACCCAAAGTCATTTAAGCCCAAGAGCGGTAACTAGTTCAACTGCTCCAGGATTTGCTGAGCACGCCTTACGGTCGCAGCATCAGTCATATTTCCAGAGTCATCCCGATAGGCACCAACGCCTTCCGAGAGAGCTGCCTCAAACTTGGCAACTGTTTCGCGTGCATTGGAAATCTCAATCTCGGACGGATAAAAAACATTGTTGCAAATATCGATCTGGGCCGGGTGAATCACGGCTCTTCCATTGAAGCCAAGATCGCGCATGCCACGACTTGACTTCTCATACTTGGTTAGATCTGTAAAGTTTGCAGAGACCCCCGCCACGATCGAATCGATTTGGCTCGCGACTGCGGCAATTACCACCTCAAGTCTTAGGGCCTTTAGATCCCCTTCTGTTTCAGCTGTGTTCTCAGCCATGCCGATGTCGCCTCGCAGGTCATATTCGCCAATTTGCACGGCTGTCACGATGTCCGGGCGCATTAGTTCGAGGCGACCTAGGTAACCCAGGGCAGACTCAATCAGCACCCCTACTTTTAGGCCCGCTCTTTTAGCTCTGGTCAACTGAAGCTCAAATAGTTTGCCCGGCTCAGCCTTCGAAATCCAGATTCCGCTCACCCCGGTTAGGGAGGAGATCGCGTTAAGTTCTTCAATACCTTGCTCACCTGAGTTGATTCGTATCCAAACGTCCGACTTTTGCATTTGTGAAATTGCTTGAGGAAGCTGGCTTAGCGCATGGCCCTTCCGGTTAGGAGCTACCCCATCCTCTAAATCGAGAATGTAGCTTTCGCTCTCAAGCCCAACCGATGCTGCAATCTTTCGATCACTATCTGCTGGTATGTAGAGGTGCGACTTGGCTATTCTCATTTAGGGCCCAATCTTTAGAAAATGCATTATTTCTAGACTAATGTATGTAGTGGGCTCGTAGAGGAAGTTCACCAGCGAGAGCGATACAAAGAAGAAGGGATCCAGCGATGTTTCAAGCGGACGGCGTTAGGGTGACTGTTCTGGTCGAAAACCAGGTAGACATGTTGCTTCCAGATCAGGCAAGCCCACTGGGGACTGACGACCACTGCGTCACTCGCTGGGGCTTAGTTGAGCACTTTGATAACAAATTCTTGCCGCCGCAGGCAGAAAACGGAATCAGCTTTCTGGTGGAGGCATGGAGAGGGCGCCACACCGTCAAGGTTTTGTTTGACGTGGGTCTTACCGGCACCGTGCTGCGCCACAACATGAACGTCTTTGGGGTAGACCCAAATACCATTGACCACGTGGCTATCAGCCATGGTCACCCAGATCACTTTGGTGGCATTCATGGTTTTCTAAGCATGACCGACCGCTTGATTCCTGTTGCTACTCACCACGATGCTGAGTTACCTAGATATGCACTAATGGGGGATGGCCGCTCATCCTCTGTTTACAACTCCGCCTTTACCTTTGAGCAGATCGAGCGCTCTGGAGGGGTCCCAATCTTGGCGAAGGACTCCCTCGATTTGGGCTGGGGAATCCACACCACTGGTGAGATTCCTAGAAACGTCCCCTTCGAGGCAGCTGCACCGCCATTTGTTCCGGGTAATCCTGGCTTGTACCAGGTCGCCAGAGACGGCTCTGTGCGTCGAGACGAGGTCATGGACGAAAACGGACTGGTAATCGACGTCAAGGACGTTGGGCTCATCGTCCTTACCGGGTGTGCCCACGCTGGCGTGGTAAACACCATCAATCAATCCAGAGCGGTGGTCGGAGACAAGCCGGTTAGGGCAGTCATGGGTGGCTTCCACCTTGGGTTCCCAACCACCCCTCGAGAGAACGTTGGCTTGACCGTTGACGCCCTGAAGGATTTAGACGTCCAGACAATAATGCCGATGCACTGTTCCGGAGTGCGCACTCACGCCCACTTGGCTCACGACGACCACTATGTTCAGCCAGCAGTGGGAACCGTGTTGCAATTTGGAAAGCCTCAGCCTTAGGCCACGCATGTATAAAGCCCTAGAGTCGATAACGGTAATCGCGGTGGAGCACGCCGTTGCCGCTCCACTGTGCACTCGGCACTTGGCCGAACTCGGGGCCGAGGTAATCAAAATAGAAAGACCCGGTACTGGCGACTTTGCCCGTCACTATGACGATTTTGTTCACGGAGAGGCAAGCCACTTCTCTTGGCTGAACC
Source organism: Aquiluna sp. (assembly GCA_018402615.1). Next base: position 1,672 of record JAGYIH010000031.1, on the reverse strand, counting down.
GCGGCAAAAAGAGTGTGGTTTTGGACCTCAAGACCGAATTGGGTAAACGTGATCTGATTGCTCTACTGGGCAGAGCAGACGTATTGGTGTCTAACCTTGCCCCCGGGGCTTTCGAGAGAATTGTCTCGGACACTGAAATGGAGCAATTTCCAAAGTTGATCCGCGCTCATATCTCGGGGTATGGAACAGAGGGCCCATACGCTGATCGGAAGGCTTACGATCTGCTGGTTCAGGGTGAGTCCGGTGTGATCGCATCTACTGGCACTGTCGAAGAAAAGGCGCGCCCTGGTATCTCAGTCGGGGATTTGGCCGGAGGTGTTTACGCCCTTGCCGCAATTAATGCGGCTCTTGTGGAGAGGGCGACAACTGGTCTTGGTCAGCGCATCGACATCTCATTATTTGATGCCCTCGCAGAGTGGATGAGCCCATTGTTGCTTGCGGAGAAATATTCTGGCACAACCCCACCCCCAGCTGGTCGAGGGCACGCTTCAATCACCCCCTACGGTCCCTTCACATCTAAAGATCGACAAGAAGTCCAGATCGCCGTTCAAAACGACGGGCAATGGCTAAGGCTCTGCAGTGAGGTATTGAATCGCAACGACCTAGCGCAGGACCCCAACTACGCGACCAACTCAGGAAGGGTTGCCGATCGGGTTCGGGTGGAGGTCGAAGTGGCCGATGCATTCGCAAAGATTGATGCAGCGGAACTGGTTGAACGTCTGGAAAATGCCGATGTTCCATATGGCATTTTGCGTGAAGTATCTGAGGTGGTTAGCCACCCGCAACTGCTGGCCAGAGGGCGTTGGATTGAAGCTCAAACCCAAGCAGGCAATGGGTTTGAAGCGCTCCTGGCCCCATTTTTAGCCAGCGGAGCTGTGAAGAGCGCAAGTAAGGTTCCGGCTCTGGGTGAGCACACCGAAGAGGTCTTGGGAATTCGGACCTAGTCCACATCCACATCAAAAACATCATCCGGCTTTACACCGGTCAGGTGCGCGCCCAGGCTCATGTAGCTCGCACGCAGGTGCTGCTCAGTTGCCATCGCGACTCGAATTACGTCCCCACTTCTGACCGCTTCAATCATTTCAGAGTGTTCTTTTTGGGACTCATTCGGACGCTCCTTGATAACAGAGAGTAGATCCCAGGGCCACCGCTGCCAGAGTTGTTCAATCTGATTGGTGAGCGCCTCATTGCCGCAAGAGTCGTAGAACAAGAAGTGGAACTGTCTATTCAGTTCGGGAACTGACATCACTTCACTGGCTTTGGAGGCAGAGCTCATTCTCTCGAGTAGGTCCCCAGCTCTATCCAGATCTCGGTGAGAGACTCTCCTAGTTGCCCGTCGCATTGCGTAGGGCTCAAGTAGCATCCGCTGAATATAGACGGCCTTGATTGCGCTAAAGTCTGCATCTGCAACGCTCACGCCGCGGTTTGGCTCTCCAACCAAAAGGCCTTCTGCCTCTAGGAGCACTAGTGCTTCCCGGACCGGGGTGATGCTGGTTTTGAACATCTCAGCCAGGACATCCTGCTGAATCCTGCTTCCGCGGGGCAGTTCACCATCCCTGATCATTTGACGCAGGGATGCAACTATTCGGTCTCGCTTGGTCACCCCCATATTTTAGGGGATGCATTAGTTGTGCATCTAATGCATTTTTACTCTTGGCAGAGAGGCGGCTAC
>JAGYIH010000030.1 GCA_018402615.1 Aquiluna sp. | reverse complement strand
CTGCGCAAAAGGCCAAGGCAGATGCCAGCAAGCTTGAGCCAGGATCAACGACCTTGGCAAAGAAGCCGGCCGTGAAGAAGGCGACTACTGAGTCTTCAAAGAAGAGTTAATAAGTGTCAATCTGAGCTTTGCTCCCGATTCGGTTGCCGCCAGCTCCCAATTCGTAGAAACAGAATCGAAGTAGGTGGTACCCAGACCCGGCACGCCATCCCTGGGTCCAGTGCCGTCATCAGTGATTGTTATCTCCGGACCCGCACCCAAAGTCACAGAGATTCGAGACGCGAAGCCGTGGCGCACTGCGTTAGCCACTCCCTCGTTCATGACCTCCCTGACAGCTTCAAGTTGTTGCTGGCTCAACAGCGACGGAGTTATGGCGAAGGAGAATTTGACCAGTCCACCCCAGTCTTTTTCGAGAGTTCGAATGACGTCCTCTATATCACCTACCTGCTGCTTGCCAAACTCCACCACCGCATCATTGAGTACCTGCTCGATCTGCTCGATGTCATCACTGAGGTTGTGCTGGTCCTGCTGAGCCTCGATTCTGGCCGCGACCGCATTCAACTTGGTTTGCATGTGGCCATGAAGGAACTGAGCCAGCTGGCGATCCTTAAGCGCTATTTCTCGCACGCTCTTCATCTCTTCAAGGTCGGCTTCGTCTGAGAACTTCTCATACTCACTCTCGACCTTCTGGCCAAGTTCAAGAAAGGCCCTGGCCATGCCAATAAACATGGTCAACTGGAACAGCCAAATCAGGTTGGCGACTGCAAAACCTAATTCGTCACCGAAGTTTCGCTCTGCGGAGAGTAGGGACCCTAGACCAACTTGCAAGAAACCGACCAGCGTCATGGTGCTGACGTAGACGATTAGGGAACCTGCAAAACTCTTGACCGGTATCCGCTTGGCAATCAAGATGCCGGCGACAAGCAGAAGCGCTCTTACGAGTTGAATTCTCAGGCTATCTTCGAGACTGAACACTCTGGCTGTTGCAGTTATTGTCGTGAGAGCCCAAAGCGGCACCACCCACGCAATCGAATAGACGTGACCACGCAACGCCAGCTTTGCAATTTGGCTTAGCTTAAAGCTTGGGAACTTCGCCGACTCTCTGCGCCAAATTTGCTGGCTTAGTGGCCTCAAGTCAGAATTAACTATCTCTCTAAGCTCACGCACAATCTTTTGGGGTTCGAAGGAACTGCCCGACTTTGCGATTCTCTCTTTGGCATCAGCAACAAACCGAAGCAAGGTCGCTGGGTAGTTCTCGCCATTGGCACTTGCGATCTTTTCATTGATCAGCGCCTCGCGTTGTTGGGTGTATCGAAACCGGAGCGAGCCAAAAAGCGCGACAGCTGGAACAACAATTAGCCCCGAGATGCCCGAGACGACGACGCGAGAGAGAAATCCAAGTCCACTCTCCACCGAATACCCCAGACCGAACAAGGCTAGCCAGGTGAGCATCCCCTTGATGCCCCCAAGAGCTGCTCCTGCTAATACCAGCACGCCAAGGCTGATTTTGAGATCAGGACCCATTCGCCTTAGGAACAGGTCGATGGCGATAATCACTAGGCACACTGCGCCCACAGAAAGGAAATTTGCAAACACCAAGCCCGGCAGCCCAGAGTCGTTATCCGAAGTCCACCAGGAAAGCACCGAGATGAAGATGGTTGCTAGGGCTAAAAGGCCGTAAATCGGGAAATCGATAGCGCCCTGGGCTGCAAACTTTTTCCCGAAAAAGCCGCTAACTCTTCGGCGCATCTTGCAATACCCCCGTCGAGCGGAAGTAAACCCGAGCTATGTGAACGCGCTGGTTGACCGAGTTGCTATTCACAATCCCGAGTGACTTTGCAACCCTGGAGATAGTCAGCTCGACCGACTTTTCCTTCACAAACCTTCGTTTAGCGATCTCGGAGTTTGACAACCCTTCGGCAACCAGACGCAAGGTTTCGATCTGGACATCACTCAATTTCCCAAAGGCCGAATCGTTTGCAGTCTCACCATTGGTCAATGCCGCAGCAGCCGCATCGATGACCGCGGACTTCAAGAGGCTTAGGTTCTGAACAGACTGCTTGGTTAGGTAGACGGTGCCCTTTGGAACGGCTGGAAACGATGGGCCAAGCAGTCTTGGGTCTTCAAATGAAGTCAGCATCACAATCCCAATTTTTGGGTTGACTCTGCGAAGCTCCTTGGCAACATCCAGCCCGGTAGCACCCTTGCCCAAATGAAGATCGAGCATCGCCACTTCTGGCTTCACGGCCAGAGCACGCTCGATAGCTTTTCCGGGCTCTGCTTCCTCGGCAACGACATCAAAACCGAAGTGTCGAAGAGCTGCAACCACGCTCAGCCTGGTGAAGGGATCGTCCTCCAGGACCAGCACTCTGAGCGTCATCTAGCCAGTGTCCTCCTAAACAGATTAGAAAGACAGCGATTAGCCGTTTATTGATATTTTCTTGAGGGGTTAGCCCCTCAAGAACTAAGCCTTGGCAATCCTCAAAACCCGTGCTAAATAACCAGCAAGAATCAAGGCTCCAGCCGGATAGAGCATGGCTAGTGGCAGGGTGATCAGATCAGATAAGAACCCAACCAGTGATGGGCCAACAAAGTAAGCGCCAATAGAAATCACACCGATTCTCGCAATGCCAATAGATGGTGCAACGCCCTTGATGTTCGCAGCACCAAGTATGAACGCTGGAAACATTGGTCCAATAGCCATCCCTGCAAAAAAGAACCCGGTGTTGACAACAATCAATGCCATCAGCGGGTTGGTGCCAGATAGCCAAATCCCTAGAAAGATGCTCGCAATCCAAACTGAACCACCAACAACACCTAGGAACCTAACCACCAAGAATGGGCCCCAGCGCTCTAACCACCGATCCCCCAAGAACCTAGAGATGATCATGGCCGCAGCAAAGGTTGCAAAGGCAGAGGCATTAAACCCCTTGTCTATGTCCATGTGGTCGCGCAGTAACAGTGCTCCCCAGTCAGCCGCAGCTCCCTCAGCAATAAAGGAGCCAGCTGCGGCAATGCCCATGATCCATAGCGGTATTGCCGCTATGCCAAACCAGGGAACCGAGTTCTTGGTCTCAACCTCACCATCACCCTGGTGCTCATCAAGGTTGGTGGGCAAAAGCTTTCTAGCTGCATAGAAGAACACCACAACACCAACCAGTGAAACCCCAACCAGGTTCTCTGCAGGAGTCAATAAATAGGCAACTGAAGCGCCAAACAGCGTGGCAGCAAGTGTCCCCACCGACCACATGCCATGAAAAGAGGTTATGTACCGCCGCCCCAAATGCTTCTCAATAGCAACAGCCTGGGCATTGCCACCAATGTCCAATGCCGCATAACCAAAGCCCATTACAAACAAACCAATAACCAACACAAAGGCATTCAGGCTCAAGCCCATGAGAATCACACCCGTAGGCACGATCACACTCGACACATACATCACAGGCCTAGAACCAAACCGGTGAATGGCCCTCTGAATAGCTGTGCTCCCAGCACAGCACCAACCGAAGAAACAACCAACACCAAACCAAACTGAGCTGAGTCAGAGCATTAGCAGTCTTGATCTCAAGGAATCCTTGGCACCCAAGCCATGGAGACAACACCCATAACAAGAACATCAACCAAAGCGCGTTGCGCGCTTTGGTTGCTGATTGGTGATTGTGATCAATTATAACTGCACCGAACTGGTTGGATTAAGACTTTGCCTTGAGGTTTGGGGAAAGAGAAGTGATTCAGCTACCGGGCTGGTGAAGTCCAGCTTCGCACCAACAGCCAGGGCGTAGGTGAAGACAGTGTCAAGGTTTGGTCTACGGGAAAGAGATTCAAATTGAGCCACTGCGGACTGGGATACGCCAATCGTCTTCGCAACATCAGACTGAGTCATGCCGCTATCGAGCCTTCGCTGGATCAGAGACTGGTGGAAGTCGATCCAACTACCAGCGTTGTGCATGGCTATCGCATCAAGATCTGGCACGGGCCTATTCATAAGAAGAATCTTATTCGCTTTTGCTCCTTCGTCAATGCTTCACAAGTAGGGCTGCGGGAGTCAAGGATTGGGTTTTTGGAATCAAGCGCGATTCAGGCTTATGACTGTCCCACCTGAGAACCAGAGCTAAATTTGCTATTTGCTTGCAAGACCAGTGTTGAAGTCCAAGGAAACATCAAGAGCATGCGCATAGGCCAACAGTGTCATGATCCTTTGGGTTTGCTCCCGACGTTTTTCAAACTGAGAAATAGCAGGTTGGGTCACTCCCATCCGCTTAGCAAATCATTCTGAGAAAGACCTAGCTCGAGTCAGCGGGCGTCTGAGGCCAACCTCAGCCAATACCATGGATGCGTTGTCATAGGCAAGCTTCTGGCTCTCAGTTAGTTCGTTAGTCATAAGCAAAAGCTTATTCACCTTGAGCTCGGACATCAAGCAGGTAACCCCTAGGAAGTCAGAGTTGCCTAACCTCGCGCGCAGCTCTAGCGGGTTGCGTTAATAACTGCCGGCACAACTCCCTTGCCAGTATTGACCAGAGGGATCGGATCGCAGAGGTAGCCAGCAAAATCCTGATCTGGACCAGCAATAAAGCCGATCATGAACCAACGGCCCTCGTGCTTCACCGCCCTCGCGGCGTAAAGGGTCTCGTGAGGGAACCAGACCGCTTCGTTGGGATTAAATGGTCCAAGCATCGAAGGTCCCGTGGTTGAGAACATGCCACCTGATGGGTACTTTTCTCTCATTTCGGGTGAAAGCTCGTTCGGACCACAGCACCAGAGCATCGTTGGAATTCCTTCAATCTCTGAGATTTGAATGACCTCCATTTGACCAAACCCACTCTCACATTGAGTTAGCGGAGGGAGGACCTTCCAACTCTTCAGATCTTCTGAGACCGCGTGACCGGCAACCCCGCGACCGTGCTTACTTCCCTCAAGACCTCGAGCGGTGACAATCATGTGCCAGGTACCCTCGTGGCGGAAAACCCAGGGGTCTCTCCAAGCTTCGTCATGCCAAAGGTCGTAATCCAACTTCTCATAGAACTCTGGGTCTGCCTCGGTTAGAGGATTGGCTTCGAGCTTTGTCCAAACCATCAAGTCCTTTGAGGTGGCTGCCCCGACTCGTTGAACATCTCCGCCATCCTCACGGGAGGTTCCCGTGTAGAACATCCACCAAAGGCCATCATCATCTCTAGTAACGCTGCCTGTCCAGGTGGTCCAAGAGTCCCAGGCTGGTGCATCACTGATTGCGATGGCATCGGGCACTATCTCCCAATTGGTGAGGTCGGTGGAAACCGCATGCCCAACGAAAGGGTGGCGGTGCCGGCGATGTGGATCACCAAGCGCTCTTGATGCCCTCAGATAGAAAGCGTGGTGCCGCTCTCCATCGAATGCATACCAACTATCCCAAACCCATGAATCTTTTAACTGAAGCAATTTCTAACCTTTCACGCCTGATGTGGCCACCGATGCCACAAAGGCCCGCTGGAAAATAACGAAGATGATGATGATTGGAAGGGTGATCAAGGTTGAGTAGGCCATGATTTCTCCCCACTGAGTTCCCTCTTCACTTGTCGAAGCCCAGAAGTAATCAAGACCCACCTGAACCGGCCGCAACGCCTCGGTTTGGACGACCATCACTGGCCAAAGGTATGCATTCCAAATAGCTAGGAAGCTCAAAATTGCACTGGTGGCAAAGGCCGGCCCTGCAAGAGGAACAATGATTCTCCAATAGATGGAGAAAAAGCTCGCCCCATCAATGATGGCCGCCTCGTCTAACTCCTTTGGAATGGTCTTGAAGTACTGAACGAACAAGAAGATAGAGAAGCCCCAAGCGATAAAGGGCGCAATCTGAACAAGGTAGGTGTTGAGCCAACCCGTGGTCAGCTCTATGGTCCCGTCCTCGAAACTAACTCGGGGAAGCGAGTTCACCAAAACCAAAAGGGGCATAGCGATGGTCTCAAACGGGACCACCAAAGTAGCAATCAAGAACACCAAGATAAAGTTCTGACCGCGGAACCTGAGTCTTGCAATTGCGTATGCCGCCAGACTGTTCACAAACAGTCCCAAGATGACTACGGTCACCGAGATAAATATCGAATTGAACAGAAACTGCCAAAGCGGCAACCTTTCAAAGACCCCCGCGTACTGGTCAAGGCTAACTTCCCCGACTGGGAAAAACGCTCTCCAGCTTTTTACATCAGCAAAGATCAACTGCGGATCTTTGAGAGAAGAGGAGAACATGAAAAGTAGAGGCAGGCTAAACAGCAACATGAAGAATGTCGCAAGACCATACTGAGCCAAAAGCCCAGGAGTCAACTTTCTTTTCATGACTAGTCTCGCTCTCTGGTGAGTCGGCGTTGAATTACCGAGATTGTCACCACGATGATGAAGAAGACGATGGCAATAGCTGACGAGTAGCCAATCTCGTTCTTTCTGAAGCCCTCACGGAAGAGGTGGAAGACGATCGTTGATGTCGAATCCAGTGGACCTCCCTTGGTCATCACGTTTACCTGGGTAAACAGACCCATTGCCTGAATCGAAATAATGATTAGCACAAACACAAAGGTCGTTTGCAGACCGGGCCAGGTAACAGCTTTGAACTGCTGCCACTTGTTAGCTCCGTCGACCGTCGCGGCTTCGTAAAGTTCTCCGGGTATCGTCTGAAGACCTGCCAGCCAAATAATCATGTGGAATCCAACACCTTGCCACGCAGACATAAAAATGATTGCCGGCAAAGCTAAGTCAGGTTCGGCCAAGAATGCCACGGGTTCATAACCGGGAATAATCGCATCCAGCAAAACATTGGCAAGGCCGTCTTTTTGATAGAAGAAAATCCAAAGAATTGAGACAACGACCATCGATGTGACCACCGGCATAAAGTAAATAGTCCGGAAAAACACCTTGCCGCGGATTCGAGAGTTAATTAGTAGTGCCAGCACTAAGGCCAGGCCACCTTGCAACGGTGCAATAACACCGGCAAATAAAAATGTGTTGCCCAATGACTTCCAGAACAAGGCGTCGCCGGCAAGCGTGAAATCTGCAGTGGTGCCGTCCGCGCTGTAGCTCTCGTCAAGCACCTGCATTCCCGAATACTGAGTCTCGGCGCTTGGCTTGGTGAACTCTCGAAGATTGTCAAAAGCGACATTGGCGTCATCAGGGTCCGCTTCCACAGAGACCTGGCCCAGTGAGAGCATCTTGGTAAAGTTCTCGATTCCTACAAATACCGGCTCTTTAGGGCTGGCGAACTTCGCGTTCGTGAAGCCCAGCGAAAAGGCCAGTACGACCGGGGCAACCAGGAACAACGTCAGCATCGCCACCGCCGGGAGCACAAATAAGTAGCCTGCTCTAGCGGACTTAGCGTTTAGGCTGTTCCTGAATAACCGACTTCTTGCTCTAGTAAGGGTGGTCATTCATTTTCCTCAAATTGGAGACTCAGGGGTGCGGCGGCGAACCGCACCCCTGAGTTTTTAACTAATCGACTTAGCGGTAGAAGTCGTTGCTTGCCATGTTGGCGTCAATCTCATCAGCAGCTGCATCCAAGGCTTGCTTGGCATTTGCTCCGTTGATGATGTCGGCCACGGCCTTCTCATAAATGGTTGAGATGGCTAGGTAGGCGGGTGTTGGCGGACGAAGAACTGCGTAATCGTTTGAGAACGTTACGAAGTCAGCGAAAACTCCACCTGGTGCGTAGCTTGGAACCTCAGCAGCTGCATTTTCAGTAGCTGGAATCAGACCGATTCGGTTCGCAAAGGCAACGATGTACTCATCCTGCAAGATGAACTCGATGAACTGATTTGCACCTTCGGCCTCTTCACAGGTTGAAGAGACACCGAACTGCCAGGAGGCAGCGCCGATCTTTGGACCGTTGCCAAGGTCTGGTGGTGGCAAGATCAGCAGGTCATCGCCAAGAGCCTCGTAGGCATCCTTCACAGCCCAGTTACCGTTGTACTGGATTGCGATGGTGCCGGCGATGAACTCGGTGCGGTCACCGGTCTGAGCTGGGTTTGCATAGCCGTTGGCAAAAGTCGAACCAAACCACTCACCGAAAGCCACTGACTCAGGAGAGTTGACTACTCCATCAGCACTCTCGAGAGTGTCACGGTCGACCAGATCTCCGCCGAAGCTCTGCATCAGTGGAGCGTATGCGTATGGGAACCACTCTCCAGTCCAGCCGTTGCCCCAGTCGATTGCATAGTCAAACTGACCAGAGGCATCCACGGCAGCCAACAAGCTGTCAAACTCGTCCTTGGTCCATGGGCTCTCAACAGTTGGTACACGAGCACCAACAGCATCAAGGGTTGACTGACGAACCAGGAAGCCTAGTGCGGCATCCCAAGCACCGGCAGCGTATAGCTCACCGTTGTAGTAGCCCTTGGCTCCTGGTAGCAAGCTTTCCTCAAGGGCTGCATCGATTGAGATTGGCTGCAGGTAACCCGCCCATGCCCAGTTGGGCATGATTGGACCGTCAACATCGACGATGCAAGGTAGCGAGTTTGCCGCTGCGGCTGCAGCGATGGAGTCGTTGTAAGACTCCTGTGGGAATTCCTCTAGCACTACTTCGTATACGCTCTGGCTTGCGTTGAAGTCAGTGATGGCCTCCTTTACGGTGGCAATCTCTAGGTCGTTACCGGCAGCGTGTGACCACATCGAGACCTTCGCTGGAGCGGCTGAACTATCGCCGCCAGATGAAGAGCCCGTGGAATCGCTTGAACTGTCAGTGCCTGAAGCACAGCCAGTCAACACCAGCACACCAGCTGCAGAAGCAGCAAGCAATGCTCTAGTTGCTTTGATCATTTTTCCTCTGTTTCATTGGTTAGAGACGAGGTCCAAGATGATGAAAGGACGGGTGTTGGTGACCTAGGGACGGAAACAGAATCCCTGACCACCAACTCACCTTGAATCTCGACTGCTTTCTTGGGGTTTTCATCCTTTTCCTCACAGATTCGGATGAGGTGTTCCACGGCCTCTCTACCCATTGGGTAGTGAGGTAGGCGAACCGTGGACAATCCGGGGCGTAAGCCGCCGGAAATCAATTCGAGGTCGTCAAAGCCCACCACTGAGACGTCCTTTGGCACTGAGAGCTTTAGTTCCTGCATGGCTTGGTAGACACCCATTGCGATTCGATCGTTGTAGCAAACAATTGCTGTTATCTCTGGGTCTCGCATCATCATCTCGAGAGCAGCACCGTAGCCATCCACTGGCGTTGAATCTGAAACCTGGTAGACACGGCTCTCCGGGTTGCTCCAACCAAAACTCTTTGAGGCATCGAAGAACGCCTTGGTTCTCCCAACCACCGCAGGCCATGGGTACTCGTCAACTATGAATGCCACGTTCTTGTGGCCTGCGATGCCAATCAGCTTGAGTGCCTGCATAAACGAGTTGTACTCAGCTGGAACAAAAATTGGGAAGTCCCCCTTTTCAGGGAAGCAGTTAGCAAAAACCACATTCTTCGGAGAGGTTTTTGGCATCCTGATTGGGTGGTGGAAAAAGGCCGCGATTATCGTCCCAACAACCTGGTGCTCGGCCAGCAGCTCAAATGCCTCTTCGATTGACTTTGGGTTGTTCTCGACCTCAACAAAGAACAGGTCATAGTCGTGAGACCTGGCAGTTCGTTGCGCCGCCAAGAGCATGTCACCTGCATAAGGGGTGGTCGCAACTTCAATACTCAACATCCCAATAGTTCGAGTCTGTTGCTCCTTGAGTGACCTAGCCAACCTGTTTGCGCGGTAGCCGAGTTGCTTGGCGGTCTTTTTGATTTTGGTCTCAGTTTCAAACGAGCAACGGTTGGCAGCCTTGCCGGAGAGAACCAGAGAGACGAGCGACACCGAGACGCCAGCCGCCTTGGCCACGTCAGCGAGAGTCGCGTTTCTCACAATTTCCTCCATATTTAGTCAAACGTTTGACTGAATTCAGAACACTCAATCACAGCCAATGGAAAATTGCGAAGAGATTTTGATATTTGTTATTTATCCGTGATGAATTGGATGAGGAAACTAAGGGATTTAAATTGGAATTGAATAGCTACTGAGACCCAGAGATCGAAGCGGCC
>JAGYIH010000003.1 GCA_018402615.1 Aquiluna sp. | reverse complement strand
GGAAGTCCGGCATGTGAAGGCGCTCTCCGGTGTATTCCGGTAAAGACCTAACATCAATCAGCGGCTTACCGATGTGCGTACGCACCTCGTCACGGAACGCTCTGATCTCAGAGTCAAGTCTTTGCACTACCGGGTAACCCTTTGCGCTGACGACCGGCTTTTCCCGGGTTAGCTCGCCTCCGTCTGCAATCCATTTGGCTCTACCGCCATCCAGTAATTTGAGGTTCTCGTGTCCAAAAAGCTTGAACACCCAAAATGCATATGTAGCCCACCAGTTTGACCGATCTCCGTAGATAACTACGGTGTCCTCTCGACCAATTCCCTTCAGGTCCATTAGTCGAGCAAACCCGGCACCGTCCAGGTAATCACGAGTCAGCGGATCATTGAGCTCCGTGTGCCAATCCAGTTTGACAGCACCTGGAATGTGGCCGGTGTCGTAAAGCAAAATGTCCTCATTAGATTCGACCACCACGACCTTGGATAGGTTTTGCTGAAGCCACTGCGTAGTTACTAAAACTTCTGGGTGGGCATACTGGGCGATTTTCTCTAGTTGTGTCATTGAGCTCCCATTTCTTTTCTACACTTATGTTTCGTCGAAGGGTTCAAGTTGCAAGAACAAGGTCAACGGGGACTCAATTCCCTTATCGGGATTGCTCCTGAACTATCCACAGAAGAGCTTATGCGACAGCTCACCCCACCGCCTGAGTTTGCGCTGGCAAGGTTTGACAACTACCGCCCGGATCCGCTGTTTGAAAGCCAAGCAGCCGCGCTGAAGGCCGCGAAACAATTCGTAACGGGGGAGCGCAAGCTCTTTTCCAAGACCGCTACTGCACCCGGCATCTATCTCGACGGGGGATTTGGTGTTGGAAAGACCCACCTATTGGCAAGCATTTGGCATGACTTCAAGGGCAAAAAGGCATTTGGTAGCTTCCTGGAATACACCTCACTTGTTGGCTATCTCGGTTTCCAAAGAGCAGTGGCACTGTTTTCAAAGTATCAACTGCTCTGCATCGATGAGTTTGAACTTGATGACCCGGGGGACACCATGATCATGTCCCGACTGCTTAAGGAATTAGAAAAGGCGGGCGTGAGATTTGCAGCGACTTCAAATACTCCACCAAATGCGCTGGGTCAAGGTAGGTTCGCCGCTGACGATTTCAAAAGAGAAATCCAGGGTCTTGGTGAAAGATTCCTAATGATCTCGGTTGATGGTGAAGATTATCGTCACCGAGACTCTGACGCCGAATCAAATAACCTGAACGAGCAAGAACTTGATGCCTGGATTCTTGAGCGGGGCAATCCCTATCGTGACGACTTCCTGGACCTTCTAAAGCATCTTTCAACTTTGCACCCAACAAAATACCGGGCTCTCGCTAAGCACGCCGGTGCGCTTGCGGTGTCTGGTCTAAGGGAGCTTGATGATCAGGTCCCAGCCCTTCGTTTTGTTGCTTTCATTGACCGCCTCTACGAGCAGCAGATCCCACTGCGGACCTCTGGCGAGGTTCCAGCCACGAAAGTTTTCTCGAGCACAATGCTGCAGGGTGGATATCGCAAAAAATACCTCAGAGCCGTTTCTAGGATCGGTGCACTCTGCGAGCTTGACTAGTTTTTGGAAGCAGCTGCTTTTTGCTCGCGATTCAATTTCATGTGATAGCGACCACGGTACTGCGCCAATGCAGCACCTATTGCCATTGAAATCAGTGAACCAATAATGACACCCATGGTTGCCTCTGCGAGAATCTGCTCGTTGCCCTTGAAGGCCAAGTTCGCCATTAGTAGCGACACTGTGAAGCCAACCCCCGCCAGCGCTGCGAGTGCCGTGAAGTCGAGGAGTTTTAGCTCAAGTCTGGACTCCTTAGGGGTAAGAGCGTTTGCAAGCACTGCGAACAGGGTGATTCCAACAATCTTTCCCAAGGGCAAAGCGACCACGATTCCAACAAAGACACTCGAGAAGGAACCATCGAATGCAGGAAGCAAGATAGCAACTGCAAAGAATGCGTAAAGCGGCAACGAAAAGGTGTTGGTGTAGGGCTGAATCTTATCCACGAGAGAGTGCGCCTTCTTCGCTGGAATTATCAACCCCAGCAACACGCCGGCCACTGTCGCATGCACTCCTGACTGGAAGATTGCGTACCACAACAGCATGAACGTCATCACGCGAACTGGATTCATTGGAATCTTGGCGTACTTCTCAATAAGAATGTGCGCGATTGCTATCACGGCCGCAACACCAAGCCAAAGCGCCTGAACGTCGTCGGTGAAAAACACGGCAATTATTAAAATCGCGACCAGATCATCAAATATCGCAAGTGCTAAAAGAAAGATTCGTGCGGACTTTGGCAGACCACGGCCAAAGATCGCAAGGATTCCTAGCGCAAACGCAATGTCCGTAGCCGTTGGAATAGGCCAGCCACGCAAGTAATCACTGTTTTCGAAGTTCATGGCGACGTAAATCAAAGCCGGGACCAGGACTCCGCCGATGCCGGCAATAACGGGCAAAAGTGCCGTTGAGGGCTTTGAGAGCACTCCTTGACTCAGTTCATACTTCAGTTCCAACCCGGCTACCAAAAAGAATGTCGCCAAGATTAGATCGCTAACCCAGTAGCTCACAGTCAGGTTCAGGCCGATGGCCTCGAAACCTACATAAGTGAACTTAAAATCCAGAAACGCAGGGCCGAAAGGCGAGTTCGCGACAATTAGGCCCAACATTGCGGCACCCAGTAAAAGGAAAGCTGCAGAACGTTCGCTCTTCATTTCGACTCCTTGATTTCGTCCTAGTTTACGGAACTCGTTAGATGCAACCTGTGACTACTTGCAATCTTGCTTGGTAATCTTGGCTGGAACGGGCGTATGGCGTAGTGGTAGCGCGCTTCCTTCACACGGAAGAGGTCACTGGTTCGATCCCAGTTACGCCCACAAACCAAATATCTTGTAACACACTCGTAACTTGACGCGACTGTTACTGAAACAGAGCAACTCCAAACTTCCTGCAGTGGCAGATTTGCCGCGACTTTGATTCTTACGAGAGGTGACTAAATGTTGGACACTGGAGAACTTGCCTGGGCAGTAATGGCAACCGCGCTGGTTTTGCTTATGACCCCCGGTCTGGCTTTTTTCTACGGGGGGCTCGTTAAAGCCAAGTCCGTAGTGAGCATGATGATGATGAGCTTTGGCTCACTCGCACTTATTGGGGTTCTATGGGTCCTTTACGGCTTCAGCATGAGTGCCGTTGAGAACCCAACCGACTACTCGGGTAACCCGCTTACAAACTTCGGGCTTGAGGGCCTAGACAACGATGGCCTTATCGGTGCCGCATTTGGCGCCACCTTTGCCATCATCACCGTGGCCCTTATCTCTGGTGCCATTGCAGACCGAGCCAAGTTTGGATCTTGGCTGGTTTTCGCCGGTATTTGGGCCACCCTGGTCTACTTCCCGGTGGCTGCGTGGGTCTGGGGCGGCGGCTGGATTATGGAGCTGGGCAACTGGCTGGACATGCCAGGAGTTATTGACTATGCAGGCGGTACAGCCGTGCACATTAATGCCGGAGCGGCTGCGTTAGCCCTTTCGATAGTTTTGGGCAAGCGCTTCGGCTTCGCGAAGGGCATTATGCAACCGCACAACGTACCGTTGGTTTTGTTGGGCGCCGCTCTTCTATGGTTTGGTTGGTTCGGCTTCAATGTTGGAGCAGAGTTCCTTAACGGCATGGAAAACGTCGGACTAATTACCGTCAACACACTCGGCGCCACGGCTGCCTCCATCCTTGGATGGCTCTTCATCGAAAAGATGAAGGACGGCAAGGCGACATCCATTGGCGCAGCTTCCGGTGCGGTTGCTGGACTCGTTGCAATCACGCCGGCATGTGCAAATGTCACCCCATTCTGGGCACTTGTACTGGGTGTTATAGCCGGAGTTGTTGCAGCTCTCGCAGTAGACCTGAAGTTCAAGCTGGGCTACGACGACTCACTAGACGTAGTTGGTATCCACCTTGTTGCCGGAATGATCGGAACCCTGTATCTGGGATTCTTCGCAACCGACACCGGCCTGTTCACCGGTGGCGACATCGGTCAGTTAGTCGTTCAAGCAATAGCTGCATTCGGTGTGCTGATCTTCAGCTTCGTGGTCGCTTTGATAATTGGCTTTGCTATCGAAAAGACCATTGGGTTCAGAGTTAGAAGCGAAGATGAGATCGCTGGAGTGGACCTTGTGGTTCACGGCGAGGCCGCTTACAGCTTCGGTCAAGACCCAGACTCCAAGTCGTAGCGAGCAAAAATGGATTATGGCGGGAGGGAAACCTCCCGCCATTTTTCTTGCCCACAGGATTGAATATTTTGTGCCATAATTTCAGAGTTCTCGAAAGAGAGCGTGCGGATGTAGCGCAGTTGGTAGCGCACAACCTTGCCAAGGTTGGGGTCGCGAGTTCGAGTCTCGTCATCCGCTCTCAGGGTTCAAACCTGAACGGTGGAGTGGCCGAGAGGCGAGGCAGCGGCCTGCAAAGCCGTGTACACGGGTTCGAATCCCGTCTTCACCTCACAGCAACACAGCAGTAACTTGGGCGATTGGCGCAGTGGTAGCGCGCTTCCCTGACACGGAAGAGGTCACTGGTTCGAACCCAGTATCGCCCACCATCTTTCTCCAAATACACCTGGAGGAACCCGGTTCTTATGTTGTTGGCGCGGATTAGCGACGCAATTGTGCCCTAACTTGCTTGAAGCTAAGGGGTGGTTACAGACACAGTCCTGGGGCTTGTTCCACTTATCCAAACAGTTTGATGAAGACTGATTTTGAGTCCTTTGTTGTATAAAACTTGCTGAGGGTCTATTGAGTAGCGCTGGGGGATGTCCCTAAAAGCGAATCAACACAACTTGTTGAGGCTCTCCCTATTTAACCAGCCAGAGCCATCAAAGAGGAACGACTGATCAGAACTACAAAAACAAGATAGAAATCTAACGTTCATCTAGAGATTGGTATGAATGTTCATTTTGTTAATTTGCATTCCACTTTTGGCTGTAATTTCTTTTCGGGGCCTTGTTATAGGCCTCCTAACTCAGATCTTTGGAAAGGAACATAATGAAAAATCGCTTTTCAGCATTGGCGACCTTGGCGGTGGCTGCCCTATCGTTTGGAGCACTTACTCCAGCTGTCGCAGCGCCCTCCGGCGTAACCCTTTCGCTCTTCCACAATAACGACGGCGAATCCGCCCTATATGGTCAAGAAATTGATGGTCTTCCAGTAGGAAATGCCGGAGCATTCGTGCAGGTAGTCCGCGCTCAGATGAGGGATGCCAGAGCAAGCGGCAACTCAGTCTTAAATGTTTACGCCGGAGACTCGTTCTTGGCATCAAAGACGATGCTGTGCGCTGAGCCAGGTGACCCAGATTCCACGACCACCATCCACGATGCGGTGGCTCAGTCACTAATGCCGTACGACGTTTATGTCTTTGGTAACCATGAGTTTGACTTCGGAACCAAGTTCCTTGACCGATACATTGGTCAGTTTGCGAAGTCAAAGACCTGACCTGCACGCCGTTCATCAGTGGGCAACATGGACGTCTCCAAGAATGTGGATCTGCGTGACACCCTGGCGGGGCAAATTTTGGTGCGAGGCAAGATCAAGACCGATAAGACCATTGGCCGTTTACATCCACACCGACTCGATCACAAAAGAGAGATTTGGAGTAATCGCAGCGACCACTCCACTTCTTCCAACCATCTCTTCGCCCGGAACGGTGCGGTTGACCACTTCTGATCTAGAGGACACTGCAGAGCTCCTACAGTTCCAAATTCGTGAACTCGAGAGAATGGGCGTCAACAAAATCGTCCTGGTCTCTCACCTGCAGGGTTTTGCCAACGACAAGGCACTGATTTCCCTCCTTAGCGGTGTCGATGTCGCCGTAGCTGGCGGTGGCGACGACTTGCTTACAAATCCAAAGATCTCCAAAGACATTCAGCTGCTGCCCGGAGAAGCCGAACCGGTTGGAGATTACCCAACATTGGTTATGGATAAGGCTGGCAAGGTTGTGCCACTGGTGACCTCAGTCGGAAATTACAAGTACGTGGGGCGAATTGACATTAACTTTGACGCTAGCGGCAACTATGTCAGCCACAACGAAGAGACCAGCCGTCCCTATCGTGTGATCCCAAAGTCAGCCGAAGCGACCGCGCTGGGTATTACTGATGCAGTTACACCTGACTCCCGCATTGTTGCTCAGGCAATCAAGCCAGTACAGGACTGCACCGAAGATCTATCCAACACGGTAATAGCAAACTCAGAGGTCGTTCTGCTGAATGCTCGTGGATCAGCGACAACACTGGGAGTTCGTACCGGAGAGACCAATGCCGGAAACATGGTTGCGGATTCTTTCATGTTCGCCTACAACCAGCAGGCGAGTGGCTTTGGACTAGCTCCTGCGTCCGCAACTAATCGAGTGGTGGCAGCGGGTAACGGTGGTGGCATTCGTCAGAACGGAGGGGATGAAACTCCAAACTCAGGTGAGGCGGGCAAGATTTCAAGGGCCGAGACCTACGACATGTTGCCCTTTGGCAACAAGGTCAGTGTTGTGGAGGGAGTAACGCCCACAATACTCAAGCAGGTGTTTGAACGTAGCTGTGCTTCTGGGCCAAGCGGTGGGGGTCAATTCCTTCAGTTCTCTGGCCTCAAGGTGACATGCAAGAAGGCCGGAGATGCCATTGCGATTGGCACTGACGGGGTCATCACCGCTGAGGGTGCGAGAGTTCAATCCATCGAACTAACAGACGGAACCAAGATTGTCACTGCTGGAGCCGTCGTTACGGGCGCCCCATCAGTCTCACTGGTAACGACTGATTTCACTGCAAAGGGTGGCGATAACTACTCGATGCTAAAGCCACTTGGATACACCAACATTGGCATCACCTACGAAGATGCCATGGTCCAGTATCTGAGGAGCTTCGCAAAGAATGCGGATGGTGTTTCTACCGTCCCAGCCTCGGATGTCAGATACTCAAAGCAATCAGGTGAGGGTCGCTTTACCTGGATTGATTAGGCACATTCGATTAGAACGACATGGACCCCGAGAAATCGGGGTCCATTTCTTATGCCTTGAGCTTTAGAGTCTGAGCCGTCGCGGCCAGGGTTCTCTTGGCTAAGGAAGGGCTTTCATTCAGGTTCTTTCCGTAACTCGGGATCATTTCCGCCAGCATTGGTTCAAAACTCTTGTATTCCGAGCCATACATTCGCTGCATTACATCAAGCATCACGCTAACGCTCACCGATGCCCCGGGAGAAGCTCCCAAAAGACCTGAGATCGAACCGTCTTTTGAGGAGATCACCTCGGTGCCAAACTGCAGCACCCCACCACCCTTGACCGGCTTTATGACCTGAGCTCTCTGGCCTGCCTCGTAGTAGGTCCAATCCTTTGGATCTGCAAGTGGGACAAAGGTCTTCAGGTAATCGAATTTTTGCTTTTTTGACTTGGTTACCTCACGCAACAGGTATTTCACCAGAGCAAAGTTCTTCAGGGCCACGCTCAGGTATGGAATGACGTTGGCCGGACGAATTGATAGGGGAAGGTCCAAAACACTTCCTCGTTTCAAAAACTTCGGATTGATGCCGGCGAACGGACCGAACAGCAAAGACTCCTTGCCATCAACGACCCTGGTGTCCAGGTGAGGCACAGACATAGGAGGTGCCCCCACTTGAGCTTGCGAGTAGACCTTGGCGTGATGCTGTTTGACTAGTTCGGGGTTGTCGGTCCGATAAAAATGACCAGAAACCGGAAATGTTCCATAGCCCTTTATTTCTTCGATCCCAGAGGACTGAAGCAACTTCAGAGCCCAGCCACCAGCTCCAACAAATACCTTGTCGGCGTGCAAGAAGTTTTTCGAGTTGCCGCCGAGCCAGATCTGCCACTTTCCACCCGGGAACTGGTGCAATGACTTAACTTCGGTTCCCAGTCTTATCTCAACACCTTGCGAAACCAACCAACTGACCATTTGATCAGTCATGGTTCCGTAGTCCACATCGGTTCCCTGTTCAATCCTGGTTGCCGCGAACTTTTTGTCCTGTCGACCCGAAGCCATGAGTGGGATCCAGCTGGAGAGCTTTGGGTAAAACTCGGTGTATTCAATTCCCTTGAAAAGCGGTTGGTCCTTTAGTGCCTCGAAGCGGCGACGAAGGTAGTCAATGTCCTTTTCAGAATCAACAAAGGTGATGTGTGGCACCGATCGAATGAACGTCTCTGCAGGCCCGAGAACACCCTTGTTTACAAGGTGTGACCAGAGCTGCCGGGAAACTTGAAACTGCTCGTTTATCGCAATGGCCTTAGAGGGATCGGGCAGTGAGCCATCGCTTGAATCTGGCATGTAGTTCAGTTCGCACAGAGCAGCATGGCCGGTTCCTGCGTTGTTCCAAGCGTTAGAACTCTCAAGCCCCGGTTGTTCCAGTCTTTCAAAAATTACTATTTTTGTTTTTGGCGCCACCAGCTTCACTAAAACCCCAAGAGTGGCCGACATGATGCCACCACCAACCAGTGCTAGATCGTAATTTTCTATTTCTGCCACGATAACAAGGCTACCTTGTTACAGAATTGCGACTCCCAAAATTGAGCCAATCAGATACGAAATCCCCATTGTGAGAATGCTGATTGCAACATTTCTTAAGATGGAGCGCGAAATCGAAGCTTTACCAACCCAAGCAGCCCACCATCCGGTCAGGGCCAGTGCAGCTACCACCGCTACCACCGTTAGTGGAATCCGCAATGCTTCCAAGGGACCGGTTATGGCGATAAGTGGTAGGAGGGCACCGCCGGTGAAAGCCGCGAATGAACTCCACGCAGCTGCCCAGGGGCGAGCATTGACCTGTCCTTTGGTTCGGCCGTAAGAAATTTCACTGTCACGCTGGGCGCTGACGCTTACATATTCTCCGCCGCCCATGGAAATCGCACCGGCAACGATCGCAGCTATTCCAGCTACCAGAATCGTTTCAGGCTTAGCGCCCGCGGCCGCCACGCCCATAACTACACCGGAGACGGAAACAATGCCGTCATTGGCACCAAGCACGGAGGCTCGGAGCCAGTTCAGTTTTACTTCGAGTTCTCTATCTGAGCTAGCCATTTGACTATTTTGGACAGCTATTGGTTGTTGCGCTAGCAAGGCCTACCTAACCGCATCGGTAGAGTATTCAGGGTTAGGAGCCAACTTGAACATTTTGCTCGATGGAAAGACTCACCAGGTAAGTGAGGGTGCCACCGGATTTGATCTCTATGAGGATCGTTCGATAGTTGCAATAACCGTTTTTGGTGAGCCCAAAGATCTCAGCTACTCAATTAGCGAGGGCGATGAAATAGCTGGCGTTTCTGTATCCAGCGATCTGGGTCTGAGTATTCTTCGCCACTCTGCTGCTCACGTAATGGCACAGGCCGTACAGGAAATTTTTGATAAATCAAAGCTCGGCATCGGACCACCTATAACGGACGGTTTCTACTTCGACTTTGATGTTGACACTCCCTTCACCCCGGATGACTTGCGCAAAATCGAAAAGCGCATGAAGGAATTGGTGGGCAAGTCTCAGCGCTTTATGCGACGTGACGTAAGTGATGATGAGGCACGAAAACTGATGACAAACGAGCCTTATAAGCTCGAACTTATTGGTTTGAAATCTGGAGATGTTGGCGAGGCGGCAGCCGAGGTTGGGCAGGGCGGACTCTCGGTGTACGAAAACATCAACCCTGATGGAACAGTCGCCTGGATGGATCTGTGCCGCGGGCCCCACCTTCCAAACACCAGGATGATTGGCAAGGGCTTCGCGCTGTTGCGATCCGCAGCCGCTTACTGGCGAGGCAACGAAGACAATAAGCAACTTCAACGCATCTATGGAACCGCATGGCCCTCAGTGGAGGAACTTGACGCCTACCGGGTCAGATTGGAGGAGGCTGCTAAGCGCGACCACCGCAAACTTGGGGTCGAGTTGGATCTATTCAGTTTTCCCGAGGAGATTGGTTCCGGACTTGCGGTGTTCCACCCAAAGGGTGGCATTATCCGCAAGGTGATGGAGGACTACTCCCGAGAGGCCCATGAAAGGGGCGGCTACGAGTTCGTTTACTCTCCACACATCACCAAGTCAAACCTGTTTGAGACCAGCGGTCACCTCGCCTGGTACTCAGAGGGAATGTTCCCTCCCATGAAGCTCGATTCCGAGTTTGATGAGAATGGGGTTCTGAAAAAGCAGGGGGCGGATTACTACCTGAAGCCCATGAACTGTCCGTTCCACATTCTAATTTTCAAATCCAAAGCCCGCAGTTACCGAGAGCTTCCGCTGCGAATGTTTGAGTTTGGGTCGGTTTATCGCTACGAAAAATCCGGTGTGTTGCACGGACTAACCCGGGTTCGAGGAATGACCCAGGACGACGCACACCTATTCGTTTCCCCAGACGATCTTGAAACAGAGCTGACCGGTGTCTTGAATTTCGTGCTGGGACTGCTGCGTGACTACGGACTCAATGACTTTTTCCTAGAGCTATCGACGCGTGAAGAGGGTAATGAGAAGTTCGTTGGCGACGATGCGATCTGGGCGAGCGCTACCGGCACCCTTGAAAGGGTGGCGACTGCCTCTGGGCTGCAACTAGTTCCAGATCCAGGGGGAGCAGCCTTTTACGGACCTAAAATCTCAGTTCAGGCGCGAGATGCAATTGGGCGAACCTGGCAAATGAGCACAATTCAACTCGATTTCAATCTTCCTGAGCGCTTCGATCTTGAATATGTTGGGTCCGACGGCGAGAGACATAGACCGATCATGATCCACCGGGCACTTTTTGGATCAATCGAGAGGTTCTTTGGGGTACTAACCGAGCACTACGCCGGGCACTTTCCCCCCTGGCTGGCTCCGGTGCAGGTTGTTGGTATTCCAGTTGCGGATGAGTTCGCAAGCTACCTTGACAGTTTCGCAGCCGAGCTAAGGGAAAGTGGAGTGCGGGTGGAAGTGGATCATTCCGACAGCCGGATGCAGAAAAAAATCAGGGACCACACAATGACACACGTGCCATTCATCTTGCTTGCAGGATCGCGTGATCAGGAATCCAAGACGCTGAGCTTTAGATATCGGGATGGTTCTCAGGAAAATGATGTTCCACTTGATAGAGCTAAGGAACTAATCCTTGGCGCAATCAAAGAAAAGAGACAGGTCTAAGTGACCGAGTTTTTAGATTCTATGAGCCCGATGCATGACGGGTTTGAAAGGCTGTGGACGCCGCACCGCTTGGTATACCTGCGCGATCTGCAGCAGCCCCCAGATGATCAGTGCCCATTTTGCGAAGCACCGCTAAAAAGCGATGAGGACGGCCTGATTGTTTATCGCGGTAAAACCACTTACGCACTGTTGAATCTTTTTCCCTACAACCCGGGCCATCTTTTAGTTGTGCCATACCGTCACTTCGACACTTACGACAAGGCGACCGAAGAAGAAGCAACCGAGGTGGCGCAAATCACCCAGGCTTTGATGCGCACATTACGGAATGTTTCAGGTGCTCACGGGTTCAACATTGGGATGAATCAGGGAGAGGTTGCCGGAGCAGGAATTGCTTCTCACCTCCACCAGCACCTTGTTCCACGCTGGAAGGCCGATGCAAACTTCTTTCCAATCATCGCTCAAACCAAAGCAATGCCTCGTCTTTTAGGAGAAGTTCGAGACGCAATTGCTGTCGGCATCCAAAACGAGATTTAGGATTTAGTTATGTCAAATGAAAATAACGCCGCGTCACCACTGATTAAGTCAGGTCTAGCAGAAATGCTTAAGGGTGGCGTCATCATGGATGTCGTAAACGCCGAGCAAGCAAAAATTGCAGAGGATGCCGGTGCAGTTGCGGTGATGGCCCTTGAAAGGGTTCCCGCAGACATCCGTGCCCAGGGTGGTGTCGCTCGAATGAGCGACCCAGACCTAATCGAGCAAATAATCGCGACGGTATCCATTCCTGTTATGGCCAAGGCTCGAATCGGGCACTTTGTTGAGGCGCAGGTATTGGAGTCGCTGAAGGTTGACTACATCGATGAGTCCGAGGTGCTTTCTCCAGCCGACTACGTAAACCACATAGATAAGTGGGGTTTTAGTGTCCCATTTGTTTGTGGAGCCACAAACCTGGGCGAGGCGCTGCGCAGGATCACCGAAGGCGCATCCATGATTCGCTCTAAGGGTGAGGCCGGAACCGGAGACGTCTCCGAAGCCACGAAGCACATTCGAACAATTCTCGGGGAGATTCGAGCCTTGTCAGCAAAATCTGATGATGAAATTTATGTGGCGGCAAAAGAACTGCAGGCTCCCTACCAGCTGGTTAGGGAGGTTGCCCGCACGGGCAAGCTGCCGGTAGTTCTATTCGTTGCCGGAGGAGTTGCCACACCCGCAGATGCGGCAATGATGATGCAGCTCGGCGCAGATGGCGTATTTGTTGGTTCTGGTGTATTCAAGTCTGGAAATCCAGTCGCCCGGGCTGCCGCAATCGTTAAGGCCACAGCGTTTTATACCGATGCCGCCGTTATTGCAGAGGCTTCAAGGGGTCTGGGAGAGGCAATGGTTGGCATTAATGTGAACGACCTTCCTGCACCACACCGGCTCGCGGAGCGTGGCTGGTAAGTGCGAGTTGGAGTTCTAGCACTCCAGGGTGACGTAAGAGAGCACATCTCCCTGTTGGCAACACTTGGTGTTGATGCAGTTGGAGTCAGAGTTCCTAAAGAGCTAGAGCAGATTGACGGCCTGGTTCTGCCGGGTGGCGAGTCGACAGTAATTTCGAAGTTACTGGTGATGTTTGGGATGATGCAGCCGGTACGGAATTTTGTTGCCAGTCAGCCCGTATTAGCAACCTGTGCCGGGTTGATCCTTTTGTCAAATGAGGTTTCCGGGAAGCTCTCCGATCAAGAGCTAATTGGTGGTCTAGACATCGTGAGCTCAAGAAACGCTTACGGATCTCAAACCGATTCATTTGAAGCTGATGTTCTCTACTCGGACGAAAAGAGCACTGCCGAGCGAGTCGCCTTTATCCGGGCACCCAAGATTCTGGACAGTAAAAATAGCACCGTACTGGCAACCCTTAATGGTGAGAGCGTGGCTGTTCAGCAGGAGAACATAATTGCCGCTGCCTACCACCCGGAGCTAACCGGCAGCACGCATCTCCACAGCTTGTTCATCGCGGAGATAAATAAAGCCCAAAGGCGCTAATTTAGAGGCACTATGTCAGGACACTCCAAGTGGGCGACCACCAAGCACAAAAAAGCAGCCAACGACTCCAAGAGAGCGAAGCTCTGGGCAAAGCTAATCCGGAACATTGAGGTCGCCACTAGGGCTGGGGGTGCTGATGTTGAGGGCAACCCCGCGCTGTATGACGCAATCTATAAGGCACGAAAAAGCTCAGTACCAAACGACAATATCGATCGTGCCGTAAAGCGCGGTTCAGGTGACGCCAATGATGGGGTCGACTACCAAAACATCCTTTATGAGGGGTATGGTCCCGGTGGCATTGCGGTTTTGGTCGAGTGTCTAACCGACAACAAAAATAGGGCGGCGGCCGAAGTGAGACTGGCCTTCACAAAGAATTCTGGAAACATGGCCGACCCTGGGTCCGTTTCCTACCAGTTCGCCCGAAAGGGAGTGATCATCGTGCCAGCTGGGCCCACAGAGGATTCTGTTCTAGAGGCCACGCTCGAACACGATGTTGAGGACCTAACTGGGGGAGCGGAAGGTTTTGTGCTCACAACCGATCCCAGCTCCATGGTGGCAACCAGGGCTTCGTTGCAGGAATCTGGAATTGACTACGAGTCGGCAGACGTTGAGTTTGTGTCCAGCCTTAGAATCCAAGCTGATGCAAAAACTGCCACTTCGGTTATCAAGCTGATCGATGCATTGGAGGACCTGGATGATGTCCAATCGGTATTTACCAACATGGACATCAGTCCCGAGGTGCTTCTAGAGCTAGAGGCACAGGACTAATGAGCCTGATTCTCGGGGTCGACCCGGGCCTAACCCGTTGCGGCTTTGGGTTGGTTGAATCCAGCCTTAAGCCAGTTGAGTTTGGGCTGTTTCAAACCACCCCAGGCATGGACCCCAGAGATCGAGTTGGGCAGATTGCCCAGCAACTTGAAGCAATTGTTCTCAAGCACAGACCTCAACTGATAGCTCTTGAGAGGGTATTCGCGCAGGCAAACCTTAGAAGCGTCATGGGTGTGGCCCAGGTCTCTGGAGCCTTGATGTCAATCGCTTATGCAAACGGCATCCCCCTGCAATTCTTCACGCCCTCCGAAGTAAAGCTTGCGGTGACCGGGCATGGACGTGCAAATAAGGAGCAGGTTGGTCTAATGGTTGCCAGAGTTCTAAAACTGAGTGAGGTTCCAAAGCCAGCTGATGTCTCGGACGCCCTGGCAGTTGCGATTTGCGCCGCAAAGCGAGCAACCGGAATAGGAACCAGCGCCCAGCAAAAGTGGGTCGCAGCCGCAAAAGCTGCAAACCGGCGATTAGGTTAGCGACGTGATATCACAACTTTCGGGCACCCTGTTTGAACTTACGTTTGATCGCGCCGTAATCATGGTTTCCGGTGTCGGCTTTAGCGTGTCGCTTTCCCCGAGGCACGCACTGAAGCTCAAAATTGGCTCGGAGGTAAGTATTCGGACCAAGCTCGTCGTTAGAGAGGACGATCTTGCCCTCTACGGTTTTGAAAGCGATACCGACGCTCACTACTTTGACCTCTTGTGTGGGGTAAGTGGCATTGGACCGAAACTAGCCATGGTGATACTTGGGGGTCTGGATTCGGCTGGAATAGCTAATGCGGTCAATGCCCAAAATGATGCGGCTTTTCGAGCTATCCCGGGCGTAGGTCCAAAGACCGCCAAACTCCTACTGATTTCACTCGGGGGCAAGGTTGGCCTGTCAAGCACTTCGGGTGTGAACGAAACCGTGCTTCAGGCTCTGACTCAGTTGGGGACCGACCCGATGCGAGCAGCGAAGGTGCTGTCCGAATTGCCAGCCGGGCTAAGTGATTCCGAGCTATTGAAGCAGGCCCTTTCAACACTTGGCAGGTCGAAGCTCAATGGCTGAGAATCTTTCTATAGAGGACAGGGAAATTGAGCAGGCTCTGAGACCTGTTTCACTCACCGAATTTGTTGGGCAATCAAAGGTAGTCGAGCAGCTCAAGCTTGTGATCGCTGCCGCTCAACTTGGAAATCGAACTCCCGACCACATCCTTTTGGCCGGTCCTCCAGGACTTGGTAAAACGACTCTCGCAATGATTGTGGCGACCGAGTCCAACCGCACTCTAAAGCTGACTAGCGGGCCCGCGGTGCAATCAGCGGGTGATCTTGCCTCGATTCTTTCCGCACTTGAACCAGGGGACGTGCTGTTCATAGATGAGATTCACCGGATGTCGCGTTCTGCGGAGGAGATGCTCTATTTGGCAATGGAGGACTTCAGGGTTGACGTCATGGTTGGTAAGGGGCCGGGAGCAGCATCAATATCCCTTGAGATTTCTCCATTTACGCTCGTTGGCGCAACAACCCGCAGTGGCATGTTGCCAACTCCATTGCGTGATCGCTTTGGTTTCACCGCCTTCTTGGAGTATTACGACCCGCCCGAACTCGCAACCGTAATTGAGAAGAGCTCAAAAAAGCTCGCAATCGAGATACCACCCGATGCCGCTCTGCTACTCGCATCTAGATCCCGTGGAACGCCGAGGATTGCCAATCGGCTATTGCGCCGGGTTCGAGACTTTGCGAGCGTGAAAAAACACAGCCAAATTGATCAGTCCATCGTGAAGCTGGCAATGGAACTTTTTGAGGTGGACTCAATAGGTCTGGATCGAGTCGATCGGGCACTATTGCAGTTGCTCGCGACAAAATTCAGCGCAAAGCCAGTTGGGTTGTCCACACTTGCGGTAGCAATCGGCGAGGAGCCGGACACTATAGAAGCGGTAATAGAACCGTTCTTGATACGCATGGGACTGATAAACAGAACGGCACGTGGCCGAGAGATTACACAGGCGGGTTTAGCCCACCTCGCAAACGAGTAGGGCAAGACGGAGTTATTCCGCCTATAATTTCGGAGGACCGACTGGGTTAGGAAAGCTCTTGGATTATTTGTTGCTCGGCGTGCTCGCCGTATTGATTCTGTTGTTGATCTCTCAAAATCGGAAGCGCAAGCGTGAGGCAGAGAACCTTGTCAACTCCATTGGAGTTGGTTCCGCTGTGATTCTGCACTCAGGCATTAAGGGCAAAGTCACCGCTATTCATGATGACTCAGACCTCGAGATTGAGACCACCCCGGGCACTAAGTTACGGGTCGTAAAGCAAGCGGTTCGAGGTATCGAAACCGCCAAGGAGAATTAGTTTTGGCAGAAAAAAACACCGCTGCAACCGCGAGGCGAAAAGTTTCATGGCTTGCAGGGATCGCAGCCTTTTTTGCAGCCCTCATGGTCTGGGGAGTGGTTACAGTCCAGCCTGGGGCGAGCTTTACTCCTGAATTGGCTCTTGACCTGCAGGGTGGCACCCAAATCATTCTCACCCCAAGCATCGCTGACGGTCAGGAAGCGTCTCAGGAGCAGCTGACCCAAGCCGTAACAATCATTAGGCAAAGAATTGATGGTTCTGGAGTTGGTGAGTCACAGGTTTCGATTCAGGGTAATCAAAACATTGTTGTTGCAATCCCTGGTATCCCAAACCCCAACACATTGCAACTGATCAAGGCCAGCGCACTTCTTGAATTTCGACCCGTTATAACCTTCGCAATCTCCCAGCCAGCGGCTGAGGATGCCGTGGTTTCAGACTATGAGTCACTAAGTAATGAAACAGTGGCCACACCCGCCAATGCCTCCGATCCAACCTGGATCACGGAGCGCATTCAGCGACAATTCGAAGAGCTTGATTGCGCATCTAGCTTTAGAGGGGCAGGGCAGGTGGATGATCCAAACTTGCCACTTGTTACCTGTGATGAGTTTTTACTCTATAAATACATTCTTGGACCAGTCGAGGTCGAAGGTCTTAACATCTCAGACGCCTTTGCGGGAACCGTGACTACCCAGACCGGAGCTGCCACGAACACCTGGGCAGTGAACTTGGAGTTTGACCCAACCGGCACGACCGCTTTTGGAAATGTCACATCAAGGCTTTTTGGACTTCCAAGCCCGCAAAATCAGTTTGCCATCACTCTTGATGGATTGGTAATCACTGCTCCCTCGACAAATGCAGTGATCACCAATGGGCAGGCACAAATTACGGGAAGTTTTGATCAACTCTCCGCCACGGTCCTAGCCGACCAGTTGAAGTATGGAGCACTTCCAATTGGCTTCGAAGTGCAATCTCAGGAGAACATCTCTGCCACGCTCGGTGATGAGTCACTGCGTTCTGGACTGCTTGCAGGTCTGATCGGTTTGATAATTGTCGTGGCCTACATGACCTTCCAATACCGGGGATTGGCAACTGTCGTTCTAGGTTCGCTAATAGTTGCAGCAATTCTGGTTTACCTGGCTATTGCCTTCCTGTCCTGGAGACAGGGTTACCGACTGTCGCTTGCTGGAGTCGCTGGTCTGATTGTCGCAATTGGAATTACGGCGGACTCATTTATTGTCTATTTCGAACGTATTCGAGATGAGCTTCGCGAGGGAAAGAGTCTCGAGATGGCGGTAGAGGCTGGGTGGAAGCGTGCTTTGCGGACAATCCTGGTCTCGGACGCGGTCAGTTTCACGGCGGCGGTCGTGCTTTACCTGCTGACCTCCAGCTCCGTCAGGGGTTTCGCGTTCACCCTCGGACTCACAACCCTTATTGACCTGTTGGTGGTGACCCTGTTCACACACCCAATGGTTCAGCTGTTGGCCCGTAATAAGTTCTTTGCCTCCGGCCACAGATTCTCGGGCTTTGATCTGACAGCACAGAAGGCTTCTTACCGGGGCCGCGGTGAGTTCAAGGTTCACAGGAGTGTGCCGGGCACAAAGGCTGCAAAGGTCTCGAAGGAAGCCCAGAAGCGACAAACGATAGCTGAGCGGAAGGCCGCGCTGGGCACAAAGGGAGATAGCGATGAGTAAGCTACGCGAATTCGGAAACCAGCTTTATTCTGGTGAACGGTCGTTCAATTTTGTTGATCGGCGCAAGGTTTGGTACATCGTTGGTGCGGTTGCTGTGATTCTGGCCATTCTGCTGCCGATTGCCCGAGGTGGATTCAACTTCGGCATTGAGTTCAGAGGCGGATCAGAATTCCGACTGACCAACTCTCAGGAACTGCCTCAGACTCTGGCCCGTGAGGTCATTCAGGAGATCAGGCCTGGAGTGCAGGTGAACGTAACCGGAGTCGGCGCCAATGACCTCAGGATTCAAACTGAGCAATTGGCTGACGTCGAGTCTGAGCAGGCAAGACTTGCACTGGGTGCGGCTTACGGAGTTCCGGGTGAGGACGTTGCATCAAGCTTCATCGGGCCCAACTGGGGCGCTGACGTTACTCAGCAGGCTATTACCGGCCTCATTGTGTTTCTTGTATTGGTAAGCCTGTTGATGGCCTTCTACTTCCGATCGTGGAAGATGTCAGTGGCCGCTCTAATCGCGCTTGCCCACGACTTGATTTTGACGGCGGGCATTTACGCGGGGGTTGGCTTTGAGGTTACCCCGGCGGCGGTAATTGGTTTTCTAACAGTGCTGAGTTACTCGCTTTATGACACGGTTGTAGTTTTTGACAAGGTCAGGGAGAACACACTGGAAATCGAGTATTCCGAAACCAGGACCTTTGGAGAAATGGTCAATCTTGCGGTAAATCAAACGCTGGTTAGGTCGGTGAACACCTCGGTTGTAGCAGTTCTGCCGGTTGGCTCGATTCTTTTCATTGGTTCACTAATTCTCGGTGCCGGTACTCTGCGAGACATCGCACTTGCTCTTTTCGTCGGCACGATAGTTGGAACCTACTCTTCGATCTTTCTTGCCGCTCCGATTTACGTCCACCTGCGTGAAAATGAGGCGGCATTGAAATCGGCGAAGGAAAAGGTAATCGCTTCTCGGGCGTAGAATTCTCACTACGTCGAAGGAGTGAGTATGTCGGATTCCCTAGCCAACTCGCTGCGCAATCGACTGCCCAGAATCTTCACCAGGTCATCAACCTCATACGGAACAGACCTTGCTGAACTAATAAAGATTGTCAAATTCAATCATCCCAAGGCCGAGTACCAGGTAATCGAGCGTGCTTTTAGAACGGCCGAAAAATATCATCAGGGACAAACTCGGAAGTCGGGCGAGGAGTACATAACTCACCCTCTGGCAGTCGCAAGAATTCTGGGCGATCTGGGGTCCGGACCGGCGACCATCGCCGCCGCGTTGCTTCATGACACCGTGGAAGACACTGATTACTCAATCGAAATGCTAAAGACGGAATTCGGTGCCGAGGTGGCCCTGCTTGTCGACGGTGTCACAAAACTTGACAAGGTTAAATTTGGAGATAGCGCCCAGGCCGAAACAATGCGCAAAATGGTCGTGGCCATGTCCAAGGATGTGCGGGTACTGGTAATCAAGCTTGCGGATCGGCTTCACAACGCCCGCACCTGGGGATTTGTGCCGATCGAATCGGCAAAGCGCAAGGCGCAGGAGACTTTGGAGATTTATGCTCCGCTAGCACACCGACTGGGTATCTCCACCATCAAATCTGAGCTCGAGGACATCAGCTTCGCTGTTTTGTATCCAAAGGTTTTTGAAGAGATCGTTTCACTGGTTACCCAGCGCAATCCACTTCGAGCGGAATATACGGAGAACGTAATCGAAGAGATTGGAACCGAACTTCGAGGCAGCAAGGTCAAGGCAAAGATTGACGGACGCCCAAAGCAGTTTTACAGCATCTACCAAAAGATGGTGCTTCGAGGTCGTGAGTTTGATGACATCTACGACCTGGTTGGTATCCGTGTGATAGTTGCCTCAGTCAAGGATTGCTATGGAGCCTTGGGGGCTATCCACGCTAAGTGGTCGCCCCTACCGGGACGATTCAAAGACTACATAGCAATGCCCAAGTTCAATCTCTATCAGTCACTGCACACCACGGTTATAGGCCCGGAGGGCAGGGCGGTAGAAATTCAAATCCGAACTCAGGAGATGCACCAGAGAGCTGAGTTCGGAGTTGCGGCCCACTGGAAATATAAGGCGCAAGCGGGGAAGCCCGATAGCGACATTGACTACGCCTGGCTCAAACAGCTCAGTGACTGGCAAGAAGAGACAGCCGATCCCGGGGAGTTTTTGGACAACCTCAGGTTTGAAATCGGTGCCAAGGAGCTATACGTCTTCACCCCGAAGGGAAAGGTCGTTGGTCTCGCCGCCGGTTCCACTCCCATCGATTTTGCCTACGCTGTTCACACGGAGGTTGGTCACAAGACAATTGGAGCGAAGATCAATGGTCGACTGGTCCCGCTCGAGAGCAAACTGCAGGCAGGGGACTCCGTCGAAGTTCTCACGAGTAAGTCCGAAAACGCGGGTCCCTCAAAGGACTGGCTGAACTTTGTTGCCTCTCCCAGGGCGCGAGCAAAAATCAAGCACTACTTCACCCAGGAACGTCGAGAAATAGCCACGGAGGATGGCAAGGAGGCACTAATAAAGGGGCTTCGGCGCCAAGGCCTGCCAGTTCAATCCCTAATAAACTCCGAGACCCTGGGAACGATAGCCAGTGAGCAAAAGCTGCCTGATTTGCTCTCGCTGTTCAATGCACTGGGGCAGGGACAGATATCAGTTGCATCTGTAATCGAGCGGATAAAGCAGCTGCAGGGACTCTCCGAAGAACCAACCACTGAGGAAATACCAGTACAGCTACCCAAATCCCTTCGCGGACCTAGAAAGGCCAACCAGGGCATCATGGTGAAGGGCTCGGACGACGTGATGACCAAGATGGCCAGATGTTGCACGCCGGTGCCAGGGGACCCAATTATCGGTTTCATAACCAGAGGAGATGGGGTCTCGGTTCATCGTCAGGACTGCAGCAACGTATCCGGGCTTAATCCGGAGCGTGTAGTTGAGGTTTCTTGGTCCACAGATTCCCGAGGCGTCTTTATGGTCCAGATTCAAATCGAGGCTCTGGACAGGGCAGGGTTGCTTAGCGATGTAACCAGAGTGCTAACCGAGAATCATGTCAACATTCTCAGTGCGTCTGTATCAACCGGCCGAGACCGGGTCGCGCTCAGCAAGTTTGTTTTTGAGATGGCAGACCCAGCACATTTGGATCATGTTTTAAATCAGGTGCGAAGAATTGAAGCCGTGTACGACGTCTACCGAGTGAAGGGCTCTTAGTTCACGGCCTGTTGGGCTGCAACAAGCCAAGATTTACGAGCGTCAATCTGCTCTTGAACATCCTTCTTCTTTGCCGCCGGAGCCTTTGCCAACTCCGCTTCCAAGGCTGAAATAGCGGTCTCAAGTTGCTCGACTAGAGAGTTTGAGCGCGCTTTAGCCGCGGGGTCCGAACGACGCCACTCATCTGCCTGGGCATCTGTGATTGACTTTTCAACCTTCTTCATTCGATCTTCGACCTTGCGAATATCGTCCTTAGGTATGTGGCCAACTTTTACCCACTGAGATTGAATTTGACCCAGCTCAGTTTTTGCCTTTGCCAGATCGGAAACGTTTATCGCCTCAGCCTTTAGGAGTAGTTCCATCTTGGCTTTCAGGTTTTCCGCCTGAGTGGCCTTAAGTTCGCTTTCCTGCTCCTTCTTAGCGGCAAAGATTGCATCGCCGGCGGCCCTGAATCTACTCCAGAGGGCATCCTCAACCTTGCCAGCCTTGCCAGCAGCCTTCCATTGATCCTGTAGCCTGCGATACTCTGCAGCTGCTTCTGAGCCCTTTGACACCAATCCCTCGGCCGCCTCGGCGAGCGTGGTCTTCACCTTCTTGGCCTCTTTGAACTTGCTATCAAGCTCTGCGAAGTAACTTCTGCGACCTGCCTCAAACTTTGCGCGAGCCTGTGAGAAACGCTTCCAGATAGGGTCTGTTTGAGCTTTTGGAATCTTTGGTCCCTCTTTTTGAAGCTTCTGCCAGGACTCGAAAAGTTCTGTCATCTCGGCTGCGGACTTTTTCCAATTCACGCCACCAAGATTTTTGATTAGAGCTTCGGCCTTAGATGCAATTTCCTCTTTCTCAGCCAACGCCTTGATGATTTGCTCACCACGCTCGGCTATGGCCTTTTCGCAGCACTTCGATGCCGGCAGCTAACTTGGCTGCCCTGTCACGAAGTGCTGAATATTGCCAATAACGTTTGGTTCTTTCAGCTTTGGAAAGGGCATCGCCCAGCCTTAAGCTCTTCGAGTCGGTGATGCCAGCGGCCACTCAAGTTGCTCCAAAATTCGACCTGGGCCTCAAGGTCTTCAAACTTCTTCGCGAAGTATGCAAGAGCCTCAGCAGGTCATTATTCGATACCGGGCCGACCTGACGCTCTTTGGTGCCATTGTCGTTTACGAAGACGGTGTTGCTATCGTCGACGCTAATTCAAACCAAGTTCGTTTGCAAGGGTGTCTCCTAGCTATTGAGGCTTTACTCTACCGAAACCAATGTCATTACAACTGGCCTTAATTGGCGGGCCATCTCCGGTGCAGGTGTCGTGTTGCAGTTCCCTTTTCGGCTATCGACTGCAATAACATCTAGACCAGATGTTAGGCGGCCAGCAGACGTGTAACCACCACATTGTCCGAGGGAATTTGGGACTGGTCATAGACGATAAAGAATTGTGACCCCATTGAAGTCATTACCGCCAACTCGCCATTGCACAACCCCGGCTTCGTAAATGTCATCGGCGGGAGCACTTTCAACACCCCAAGAGTAACCAGGTCCTCCGGCTCCAGTGCCATCAGGATCGCCACACTGCAGGACAAAAATACCGCCGAAGCCGGTGACAGCTCACACCTTCAAAATAGCCCGACTGGGTAAGCGATACAAAGTTCGCTACGGCTTGGGGCGCTTGAGCGCCATCCAATTCAAAGCCAATCTCAGAGCCGTTCAGGGCCAGCGAACCTTGCCAAGTTCTGTTCTCACTCAACATCGGGTCGGGCACGGCGGAATCGTTTTGCGGCTCTTCAGTTGGCTCTTCGCCGGCTTCAGGATCCAACGTCTCTTGCTGCTGAGAAACCTCATTGGTGTTTGATCCTGGGCCGAAGCTGAAGTAGGTGAACTGACCCAGCAGTGCCAATACCAATGCACCGACAGCCACGGCCGGGAATAGTCGGTTGTCGCGCTTTGTCAGGGATGATCGCTCATCCTTGAGCCTTTGCTTGGCCAGATAGTTGTCTAGTTTGGAATCGTTTTTCATTTGCCCACCATTAATCGCAAACGGTAATTCTAGGTGTTGCCTAGAATTCGCGTGTGGCTATTGAACCTCTCGCTTCCAGAATGCGACCAACTGATGTTGGTGATGTCCTAGGACAAGAACGAGCGCTCAAACCTGGAAGTCCGCTGGCCAGACTCATCTCTGCTGAGAGTGGGGGATTCTCTTCGGTTCTCTTATGGGGCCCTCCAGGAAGTGGAAAAACAACACTTGCCAGGCTGATTGGGCAGCGCGCCGACGCCAAGTTCGTTGAGCTATCCGCCGTAAGTGCGAGTGTTGCCCAAGTCCGTGATGTGATTTCAGAGGCCAAAAAATCCAGAGACGTTTTTGACCAGAGCACTGTTTTGTTCCTGGATGAAATCCACCGGTTCAGTAAGTCTCAACAAGATTCCCTGCTCGGGGCAGTTGAGTCGGGGGCGATAACGTTGGTTGCCGCCACCACGGAAAACCCTTCCTTCAGCGTTATAAAGCCCTTGATTTCAAGATCCCTGGTGATTTCACTCGAGCCGCTGGGAAAGCAGGACCTGCTGCTAATTCTGGGGCGGGCACTAAAAACCGATGCACTATTGAAGGACAAGAAGGCTACTCCAGAGGCTCTCGAGTACCTGGCCGAAATTGCTTCGGGGGATGCCAGAAGAGCGCTCACAATTTTGGATGCGGCGACCCAGGCCAACCAGTTCGTTGATCTTGAGGTAGCGAAGACAGCTTCGGAAAATGTAATTGCCTACGACGCCAAAGGTGATGTCCACTACGACACCATCAGCGCATTCATAAAAAGTGTTCGTGGTTCCGATGCTGATGCCGCGATTCACTACCTAGCGAGGATGATCAGCGGGGGAGAGGATCCTCGCTTTATAGCTCGCCGGCTTATGATTCTGGCGGCTGAAGATGTTGGGCTTGCCGACCCACAGGCACTTGTGATTGCACAGGCCACTGCGTCAGTAGTAGAGAAAATAGGCATGCCAGAAGGAAGAATTCCCTTGGCTGAAGCGACCATTTATCTTGCACTTGCACCAAAATCCAACCGGGCATACTTGGCGATCAACAACGCCCTGGCCGATTTGCAAGAGAAAAGCGTGCCGCCTGTTCCAGCTCCGCTGCGCTCTACCGGAGCGGTTGGCTACCTCTATCCCCATGACGATCAAAGAGGGATTCTCAAGCAGCAATATGCAAGTCTGACAAGCCAGTACTACCAACCCAGCGATTTGGGATTTGAGCGAGTGCTGCAAGAGCGGCTTAGGTTGATTCGGGAAATTCTTGAGGGGTAGTGACGAATCAGCCTGCAACTGCTAGGATTTCGGGGTTGTTTAGATTCAGCGGCTGGAATCTACAACCCCTGAAATCCAACTATAAAAGTTTGAAAGGTTCCGCTTGTCGAAGACAACTAGATCCCGCAGCAAGACGAGGCTTTCGCGTGCCCTGGGCATCGCGCTAACTCCAAAGGCTGCGAAGTACATGGAAAAGAGGCCCTACGGACCGGGCCAGCACGGCCGCACCAAGCGAAAGAGCGACTCTGACTACGCAGTGCGTCTGCGCGAGAAGCAACGTCTTCGTGCCCAATACGGAATCCGCGAGGCTCAGCTACGCAAGGTTTTCCAGGAGGCAAAGCGTGCAGAAGGCCTAACTGGTGAGAACTTGGTAGAGCTTCTAGAGATGCGTCTTGACGCTCTGGTGATGCGATCCGGAATGGCTCGTACCATCGCACAGGCTCGTCAGATGGTGGTTCACCGCCACATCCTCGTTGATGGTGAGCGCGTTGACCGCCCATCCTTCCGAGTCAAGCCAGGACAGCTAATTCACGTTCACGAAAAGAGCGAGAAGACAGTGCCGTTCCAGGTAGCAGCCGACGGTGGAAACAACGATGTGCTTGCAAACACTCCTGAGTACCTAAGCGTTGACCTGGACAAGCTTCAGGTCACCCTAGTCCGCCGTCCCAAGCGTGCAGAGGTCCCCGTGATCGCTGAAGTTCAGCTTGTGGTTGAGTACTACGCAGCAAGGTAATCACAATGACCGGTGGCGAAATCGCTGGGATCATTGTCGCAGCTTCAGCAGTATTGCTTGTCCTATTTCTGGGCATCCCGCTGGTGAAGTTGGGCAAACTGATTGACGAGACCGCCACCACTGTAAAAACCTTCAACAAAGAGTTCGAGCCACTATTGTCCGAAACCAAGGTCACCCTTGCCGAAGCCAATAAGCAGCTAAAAAGGCTTGACCAAATAACCTCTGACGTCGAACAGGTCACAGAGAACTTCAATTCTCTTGTGGCCGTGTTCACGGCGTCTGTTGGAGCACCCCTAACGAAAATGGCAGGCGTCCTGCAGGGCGTTTTCAAAACCCTGGGCAAGCGGAAGTAGTAGAGAAATGTCAAAACTTGGATGGTTTATAGCTGGAATCGGCCTTGGAGCGTTCGGCTTGGCTCAAATGAGGGACAACCCCAGGGCAAAGGAAGCGGTCGATGAAATTGTGGCTGCGGCAAAAGAATTCTCAACCGCAGTTGCCGACGGCTACCAAGAGCGTGAGGAAGAGCTAAAGGCTCCTCCGAAAAAGCGCACGCCTAAGAGCTAGCCATGAAGACCGCTGAAATCAAGCGGCGCTGGCTTGAATTCTTTGAGTCAAAGGGTCACACAGTTGTCCCAAGCGCACCACTAATTAGTCAAGATCCAACTCTTATGTTTGTGGTCGCGGGTATGGTGCCATTCATTCCGTACATGACGGGTGTAGAACCTGCCCCGTATAAGCGAGCCACCAGTGTTCAAAAGTGCGTGCGCACACTTGACATCGACGAGGTTGGGAAGACAACTCGGCACGGAACTTTCTTCCAGATGAATGGCAACTTTTCATTCGGTGACTACTTCAAGAAGGAAGCAATCGCTTACGCCTGGGAGCTGCTTACCAACCCGGTAGAAAAGGGTGGACTGGGTTTTGACCCAGAAAGACTCTGGGCGACCGTTTATGAAGACGATGATGAATCTATTGGTTACTGGCTAGAGCAAACTTCAATACCCGCGGAACGTATCCAGCGTCGTGGCATGGCTGACAACTACTGGTCAACTGGTCAACGTGGACCAGCAGGACCCTGTAGCGAAATCTACTTCGACCGCGGCCCGGAATATGGTGCAGAGGGAGGACCGGAAGCCGATGAGGACCGCTACATAGAAATATGGAACCTCGTGTTCATGCAGTACGAAAGAGCGGACGGCGGAACCAAGGACCACTTCGAGATTCTTGGTGACCTACCCAAGAAAAACATTGACACTGGAATGGGGCTTGAGCGAGTTGCCTTTTTGCTTCAAGGTGTTGAGAACATCTACGAAATTGACCAGATCAGGCCACTTATTGACCTTGCCAGCTCTCTTAGCGGCAAAGAGTATGGCTCCAATGAGAAGGACGATGTCCGCATGCGTGTCATCGCCGATCACGTGCGCTCAGCTCTCATGCTAATGAGTGACGGCGTAACCGTCTCGAACGAGGGCCGCGGCTACGTGCTGCGAAGACTGTTGCGTCGTGTAGTGCGAGCCCTAAGGCTTCTGGGAGTCAACGAACCAAGACTTGGTGATCTGTTTGCCGCCAGCAAGAATGCCATGGTCGATGCATATCCGGAGCTTGATGAGAATTTTGCCAGGGTGCAGCGTGCAGCAATTGCCGAAGAGGCAGGCTTCTTGCGCACCTTGGTTTCAGGCACCGAAGTATTAGACCAGGCCCTAGAGAGCACGAAAAAAGTTCTCAGTGGTGAGGTTGCGTTCCAGCTGCACGACACCTACGGCTTCCCGATTGACCTAACTGTTGAGATTGCGCAGGAAGCAGGTAAGCAGGTCGACCGGGAAAGTTTCAACGCTCTGATGCAGGAACAGAAGTCCAGAGCTAAAGAAGATGCCAAGAGCAAAAAGGTCGGCTCCGCCGGACTCCAGGTTTACAGCGCCTTCAGAGCATCAGGTCAAACACAGTTCCTCGGGTACGAGTCCCTTAGCTGCCAGGGCACAGTACTTGGATTGGTAAGAGATGGGGAGAGCGTGCCAGCCCTGAGTGAGGGCGAGCTTGGCG
The DNA here is from genome assembly GCA_018402615.1 of Aquiluna sp. The sequence continues at coordinate 31,040 of JAGYIH010000003.1, read as the reverse complement.
AGGTCTTCCTTGACAAGACTTCGCTGTATGCAGAATCTGGTGGTCAAGCAGCGGATTCAGGCACGATTCAAGGCGATGGCTTTGTCCTTCAAGTCATAGATGTCCAGAAGCCAGTGAAGGGACTTTTTTCACACCGGGTTCGAGTCAGTTCCGGAAGCGTCGAGGTCGGAAACATTGCCGAGACCTTTGTCGATCCGGAGTGGAGACTCGGGGCCTGCCAGGCACACTCTGCAACCCACGTTGTGCATGCAGCGCTGCGACAGGTACTGGGTCCAGAGGCGCTCCAGTCTGGCTCATTCAACAAACCCGGCTACCTAAGACTTGACTTTAGCTGGGGCGAAGCTCTGTCCGAGAAAACCAAGTCCGATATCGAGGATGTTTCAAACCACGCCATAAGAGCTGATCTGGCTGTTAGTGCTCAGTTCATGTCACTGCCCGAGGCGAAGAAGTTCGGCGCCATCGCTCTGTTCGGTGAAACCTACGATGAGGACGTTCGGGTCGTGCAGGTTGGGGGGCCCTGGTCTAGAGAGCTCTGCGGTGGCACCCATGTCTCTCGCAGCTCGCAGATTGGGCTCGTAAGTCTTACCACCGAGTCATCTGTCGGTTCTGGTTCGAGAAGAATCGAAGCGATGGTTGGTCTAGCTGCCCTGAATGCTCTGCATCAAGAGCGCGATTTGATTCGCAAGCTGGCTCAAACCTTCAAGGCTCCGGCGGAGGAACTGGAGTCCCGTGTTGCCGACTCGCTGGAGGAGCTACGAAGCACGCAGCGCGAGCTGGCTTCACTCCAAAGCAAACTTGCGCTGGCTAAGCTCCCGGCCTTGTTGGAAGCAAAACAAGAGATCGCTGGGAAGCAAGTTCTGGCTCAAACCGTTGATGGCGTCTCTTCTGACTCTCTTAAAGAGTTGACCAATGCGGCAGTTGGAAAATTGGGGGAGAACTCGGTCGTCCTTTTGGGAACCGTCATTGACGGTGCTGCGGTAGTGATGTGTGCCGTTGGGAAAATCTCTCAGACCGAAGTAAAGGCCGGAAATCTCGTGAAGGTTGCCTCAGAGGTTCTCGGCGGAGGTGGTGGTGGCAGACCTGATTTTGCTCAGGGTGGTGGTCCAAACGGACACCTCATGTCAGCCGCCATCGACAAGGCCCTAAGCAGTCTCTAGTGCAAAAGCTTGCTTTGGACGTTGGCAATTCCCGCATTGGAGTTGCACTGAGTCAAGACAGCCTCGCACTCCCGCATTCGGTCATTAGAAACGGACCTGAGGCAATCACGGAGGTAAAGAATCTACTAGCGCAATATCAGCCCGCATGTATCTACATTGGACTCCCGATTTCAATGTCAGGCTCTCATACCCAAAGCACGAAGATGGCGCTCGAGTTCGCAAGGGTGATAAGAGCCATTACGGAAATTCCGGTTCAAATGATTGACGAGCGACTGACATCAAAAAGTGCAGCCCGGGCTCTGCACGAGGCAGGAAAAAACTCGCGAGCTCAGAAGGGCATAATTGACGCTAGTGCGGCGGCGATGATTTTAGAGTTCGCACTGAACGCGGAACGAGATGGCTTTGCCGGAAAATCCCTGGAGGACATAGATGCTTGAGGACTTCGAGCAGCCCAAACCAAAGCCAGGCACTGCCATTAAGGGCGCAGTTGCAGCCCTGGTTTCAATCGCAATTCTTGGAGGCCTAGTCGTTGGTGGCTACCTCATAGCGAGAGACTCAATAAACGAGATAGTTTCAAGATTTCAGGTTGAGGACTACACCGGTGCGGGTGGACCAACCGTTCAAATAACCATTGAACCTGGAGACACCGGGGCGGATGTTGCCACCAAGCTGGTCGAGGCCGACGTTATCAAGAGCTTCGAGGCAATCTATCGAGACATGATCAATGCCGATCCCACCATTTTTCCCGGAGTTTATGAATATCCAACTCAGATACCGGCCTCAAGGGCCCTACAGATTCTTCTCTCCAACACCAATAAGGTGGTGCTGCAAACCACCATTCCCGAAGGATTTCGGGTCAGTCAAATCATTCCTAGGTTGGTTGAGGACCTGAACCTAGAACTTGAGGAACTGTTGATCGCAATCGAGGAGGCTCAGGTCAGGCTCCCTGACGAAGCACCTTCGATAGAGGGCTTTTTGTTCCCCGCAACCTACACCTTTAGCCCCGGTGTCTCCGCGCTGGACGTCATCAACACCATGCTCGACCGTATGGAGGCGGAGCTGGCAGACTACGACTACACCCTCAAGCAATCAAGTGACCTACTAACGATTGCCTCGATGGTTCAGCTCGAAGGCAAGATTCCAAATGATTTCTTCAAGATATCGAGGGTCTTTGCCAATCGTCTAGACCGAAACATTGCACTGCAGTCTGACCCAACCGTCAAGTACTACTACGAGGGTTCTATCGAATCCTTCCAGGAGGGCATGGCGGATTTAGATAACCCCTACAACACCTACTACAACCCAGGACTACCTCCAGGACCAATTGCATCCCCAGGCGCCCTCGCAATCGAGGCAACAATGCGGCCAGCGTCCGGAAACTGGCTCTATTTTGTATCCATAAATCTGATCACCGGAGAAACCATATTTTCCGAGACCCTTGCCGAACACGAGCGCGCAGCCGAACTTTACCGCCAGTGGTTGAGAGACAATCCGAACTATGACTAGTCAGTTTGCGGTGCTGGGTTCACCGATCGAGCATTCGCTATCTCCAAAAATTCACAACTTCGTCTTTGCCGAAACGAACCAAGACGCCAGTTATGACCGGTTCGAACTTTCAACAGACCTCGCAAACTTCCTGGAATCAAAGCCGCAATACTCCGGATTTAGCCTGACAATGCCGCTGAAGGATCTTGGGTATCAGGCTGCTACCTCTCTGTCAGCTACCGCCATAAAGACAAGGAGCGTAAACACACTGCTTCGCAAAGCAGACGGCTGGGCTGGTTACAACACGGACGTTTTTGGGATCAAAGCGTCAATCGGCTTTTTTCCAGGCACCGTTGCCGTTTTGGGTTCGGGAGCGACCGCGAGAAGCGCGCTGGTCGCTTTTCCAGAGGCAAAAAGAGTAGTGGCCGGAAGAAACACTGACGCTGTCAGACAACTCGCGCAAATATTCGATGCCGAAGTTGTGGACATTTCTGATGCGATTGAGTCTGAAGTGGTCATCAGCACGCTGCCACAGGGAGTTCTGGAGCAGAGTCTTCCAAAGGGTTTTAGTTTCCAAACCATTCTCGACGCCGCCTACACAAACACCGAAATGCCGGCACAGAACTACATTTCAGGACTCGAAATGCTAATACTTCAGGCAATTGCGCAACAGCGAATCTTTGTGGGGCAGGGTGAGGATGTACCTCTTTCAAACGAGCTTGAACTGCTAAACGGACTCCGAGCTTTACTAAACATGGCAAAATAGCCAGATGTTGCGCTGGATAACTGCAGGTGAATCCCACGGTCCTGAACTGATCGGGGTAATTGAGGGGCTCCCCGCTGGAGTGCCAATCTTGGTCGAAGAAATTCAAGATGCACTTGCAAGAAGACGCCTTGGTTACGGCCGGGGCGCGCGCATGAAATTTGAGCAGGATGAGGTGACACTCTCCACTGGAATAAGGCACGGCCTATCCCAAGGTGGCCCGATAGCGATTCGAATTGCAAACACCGAGTGGCCCAAGTGGGAAACCGTGATGAGTGCCGCACCGGTTGAAATGTCAGAACTAACTGGAGCCCGAGGGGCACCCCTGACCAGGCCAAGGCCTGGCCACGCAGATTTCACCGGAATGCAAAAGTACGACTTTGACGAGGCGCGGCCGGTTCTAGAGCGTGCCAGTGCACGCGAAACTGCAACCAGGGTTGCGCTTGGAAGAGTCGCACAGAACTTTTTGTCCGAACTTGGAATTCAACTTATAACCCACACGGTTGCAATCGGGACCGCCCTAACCCAGAGCCTCGAGTTGCCAAGACCAAAGGATTTAGAGCGCCTCGATTCAGATCCGGTGCGAGCATTTGATCCAGCCGCTTCGGCAGCAATGGTTGCTGAAATTGATGATTGCCACTCATCTGGAGACACCATAGGCGGAGTGGTTGAGACGCTGGTTTACGGTTGTCCTCCAGGCCTTGGCAGCTATGTCCATTCGGACAGAAGGCTCGATTCCAGACTGGCTGGAGCTGTAATGGGGATCCAGGCGATGAAGTCCGTGGAAATCGGAGACGGCTTAGAGACAACTCGACGCCGAGGCTCAATGGCTCACGACGAGATGGTGACCTCGGACGGTGAAGTTAAAAGAGTGACAGATCGCGCTGGAGGTATTGAGGGCGGCATGTCTAACGGCGAGATTATTCGTGTTCGTGCCGGCATGAAGCCAATCAGTACGGTCCCCAAGGCTTTGCAAACCATAGACACGGCAACCGGTGAATCTGCCACTGCTCATCACCAGCGCAGCGATGTCTGCGCGGTTCCAGCATCCGGAATCGTCTTGGAGGCAATGGTTGCCTTGGTCATCGCAGATGCAGTGCTCGAGAAGTTTGGTGGCGATTCAATTGGAGAAACCAAGCGAAACCTCGAAAGCTACCTGGCAAACATTCCAGAAACCTTGCGCTCACGTATCGCGAGGCCCTAGAGCCAATGGCCATAGTTTTGATTGGGCCCATGGGGGCCGGCAAAACAACCCTTGGAAAACGGCTGGCCAAAAAGCACCAGCTCCGCTTTGCGGACACCGACAGATTGGTTGCAGCAAAGCACGGCGCAATAAATAGAATCTTTGAAAAACAAGGTGAAGAAAAGTTCAGGGAGCTCGAGACAAACTTTCTAAGGATCGCCCTTGAACAATTCGATGTAGTTGCAACCGGTGGCGGAGTGGTCCTCAGGCAACAAAACAGAGATCTACTTGATGGTCACAGGGTTATTTTCTTGGACACCCGGGCACAAAGTGTCTTGGGGAAAATAAACTTGGACAAAAGGCCGCTGCTGAAATCAGATCCTGAAGCCTGGCAGCGAATCTATTTGGAGCGACTTCCACTCTACGAAGCCAGCTCCGGTGCCAAGCTGTTCACGGGGGACCGACCAATAAAGAAACTACTGGAAGAACTTGAGGAGTTGGCACTTGAAAACTGACGCAATTATTGGTCGTGGACTTCTTGAGGACGTTGCCTCGGCGCTTGACGGCGTAAAGAAGGTCTTGATTGTTTATCCTCAACCGCTCGCCGCCACGGCGGAACTTCTCAAGGAAACTCTTGGAAACCAGGGCTTTGAGGCACTGTTGGCAGAGGTGCCTGCCGCCGAGGCTGCAAAGCGCGTAGAGGTGGCAGCGTTTTGCTGGGACATTATGGGGCAGGCTGACTTTCAGAGAAACGATGCGGTCATTGGACTCGGTGGTGGTTCGACAACAGACCTTTCTGGTTTTGTGGCTGCAACCTGGTTGCGGGGGGTGCGGTCAGTCCTGATTCCAACCACACTGCTGGGGATGGTTGATGCAGGCATCGGTGGCAAGACTGGCATTAACACCCAGGAGGGCAAAAACCTCGTTGGAGTGTTCCACTTGCCACACAGGGTATTTATTGACCTCGATACGCTGCACTCGCTACCACGCAACGAACTTCTTGCCGGAATGGCAGAGGTGGCAAAATACGGATTTATTTCGGACCCCTGGATCCTTGAAGCGATCGAGCAGGGTGAGGAGGCTACAGACATCTCGAGCGATCTATTTAGAGAGCTAATTCAGAGGTCGGTGGCGATCAAGGAAAGAATAGCCGCATCGGATTTCAGGGACCTGGGCGAACGAGAGCACCTCAACTACGGGCACACCCTGGGGCACGCAATCGAGAACGCAGAACGCTACAACTGGCGTCACGGAGCGGCAATTTCTATTGGAATGGTCTACGCAGCCGAGCTTGCAGCGTTATCTGGAAAGCTCAGCGAAAAGGATGTGGAGAGGCACCGCTCGGTACTGGGCGGTTTGGGTTTGCCGCTAAGTTACCGAGCGGATCGCTGGGAACAGCTCTACGCCACCATGCAGAAGGATAAGAAGTCGCGTTCCGGGTCGCTTCGCTTTGTCGTGCTGGATCGGATCGGCAAGCCGGGAATCCTGCACGCCCCAACTAAAGAGCTACTCTTCACTGCGTTTATGTCGATTGTGGAATAGCGTTTAGCCATGAATGTACTTGTCTTGAATGGTCCAAACCTGAATCTCCTGGGTGCTCGCGAGCCTGAGGTCTACGGGTCGCTAGACCTAAAGACGCTTGAGACCCTGCTCGCTAAGCGAGGAACTGAACTTGGCATGCAGGTGCATACCCGCCAGACAAACTCCGAAGATGAGCTGATTGGGTGGATTCAGGAAGCCTTTGAGCACGGCTACCCGGTAATACTGAATCCAGCGGCATTTACGCACTACTCATACGCTGTCAGGGATGCCTGCGTGGTTCACACCTCTGCTGGAAACAAGTTGATTGAGGTCCACATTTCTAATCCGCATGCCAGAGAAAGCTTTAGACACAACAGTGTTATTAGCGGCGTAGCGACTGGGGTGATAGCTGGCTTTGGCTTTGACAGCTACCTGCTAGCCCTCGAGCAGCTTGCTCGCAACTAGACTTCCAGAGGCTCAACAAGGAGAAATTATTGGCTACCTCAAACGATCTAAAAAATGGCATGGTGCTCTCAATCGAGAATCAACTGTGGAGCGTTATCGAATTCCAGCACGTGAAGCCCGGCAAGGGCCCGGCCTTCGTGCGAACCAAGATGCGCAATGTTCTCAGTGGAAAAGTCGTTGACAAGACCTTCAATGCCGGTGTCAAGATCGAGACCGCAAACGTAGACCGTCGGGACATGCAGTACCTATACAACGATGGTTCTGGATTCGTGTTCATGGACAGCACAAACTACGAGCAGATCACCGTAGAGGCCAAGGTAATGGGAGAGACAAGTAACTACCTATTGGAGAACCAGCTGGCGACCGTTGCACTGCACGAAGGCAACCCGCTATATGTCGAACTACCAGCTTCCGTGGTTTTGGAAATCACCTATACCGAGCCCGGCCTTCAGGGAGACCGCTCGACGGGCGGAACAAAGCCCGCCACTTTGGAGACCGGTTATCAGGTTCAGGTTCCCCTTTTTATTGAAAACAACACCAAGGTCAAGATTGACACTCGCACCGGTGAGTATCTTGGCCGGGTGAGTGATTAGTTGAGCGCCCGTACAAAAGCTAGAAAGAGGGCCCTGGACGCACTGTATGCCGCGGGTGTTAGGCAAGACGACGCACTTCTTTTGCTTAGAGAGACCGCTGTAGAGGTAGAGGACCGCCAAAACCAAGAGGCGATCTTCGATTACGCCGAGATGCTGCTCACCGGATATTTCGCAAACGCGGATCAAATCGATAACGAACTAAAGATGTTGGCCGATGGTTGGGCTTTGGATCGAATGCCCAACGTCGACAGGGCAATCCTGAGACTTGGGGCATGGGAAATTCTTCACAACTCAGAGGTTCCTAACGAGGTTGCGATAGCCGAGGCTGTGGCGCTGGCGAGTGAATATTCGACTGATGAGTCACCAAAATTTATAAATGGTGTGCTGGCTCGCCTGGCAAAGGGTGGCGCTGCACTTTAGAGCTGTTATGCTTTAGGAAATTGTCCTTTAAATTCGTCCAGCGAGGCGAAGAAGGAGCTGGCCATGAGCCAACGTGTGGTGCTGGATGCACAAGACATCGAGAGATGCCTTCGTCGCATCGCCCATGAAATTTTGGAATCCAATGAGGGCCACGAGGAGCTTAATCATTCTTGGAATTCCCACCCGAGGCGTGCAACTTGCAAACCGGATTGCCGCAATACTCAATCAAATTGAGCCTGACTATCAAATCCCCGCAGGCGTTCTAGACATAACAATGTATCGGGATGACCTTGCCGTGCCGAGAAGGATGATCCCAACGCCCAAATACCTACATCGTCTTTGGATTCAAGGTCGTGGTGCTGGTTGATGACGTCCTGTTCTCCGGAAGAACTGTCAGGCCGCTCTCGATGCCATCACGGACATTGGACGTCCGCATCAGGTGAAGCTGGCCGTGCTGGCAGACCGCGGGCATCGCGAGTTACCGATCAGGCCAGACTTTGTTGACAGAATCTGCCAACCTCCACCAAGGAACAGGTGTCGGTGCAGCTAACTGAAATTGACGGCTTAGACCAGGTGGTGATTGAGTGAAGCACCTGATCTCGACTCAAGACCTGTCGCGCAGTGAGCCATTGGAGCTGAATAATGCGCAGGAACTTGGGTCTGTGTCCCAGCGACAGGTGAAGAAGTTGCCTGCACTGCGCGGAAGACCGTTGTAAATCTGTTTGTTGAGAATTCAACCCAGACAAGATCAGCTTTGAGATTGCGGCCACCAGGCTAAGTGCCGACGTGATCAACTTTTCGGCCTCCACCTCCTCACTGTCAAGGGCGAAGTCTTGGGACACCGCTCAGACCCTTGAGGCTCTTGGCGCAGATGCGATTGTCATAAGACACCCGGCTTCCGGTGCCGCACACAATCTGGCCCATCGCGGTTGGGTTTCAGCCTCGATTATTAATGCTGGTGATGGCCAACACGGGCATCAACCCAGGCTCTGCTTGACGCACTGACGATTCGACAGCGACTGCAGACCAAAGATGATCTGGCTGGCGTGAACGTTCTAATAGTTAAGGACATTAGCCATTCGAGGGTTGCCCGCAGCAACATCCACCTATAAAACATGGCGCATCAGTTGAAGTTGCTGGTCAGAAAACCTAATGCCGGTTGGAATTGCAGAGCTGGGCGTAAGCGTGTCAACGGACTTTGACCAGTCGCACTCTCAAGCTTCCGGATGTTGTGATGATGTTGCGAGTTCCAGCAGAACGCATGCTCGAAAATCAACTCGGGTCAGGCGCGACTACGCGAAGCTTTTTGGTCGCTCTGTGAAGAACGATTGTCGGAACTGAAATCAGATGCCGTAATTCTTCACCCCGGGCCCATGAACAGGGGATTGGAGATTGCCAGTGCAGCTGTCGACGATTCAGGTCGGCGATCCTGCAGCAGGTGGCCAACAGGGTGTCCGTCCGCATATGTTCTGTATCAAGTTCTTGCGGGGAGCGGAAACATGAAGATTGTGCTGAAAAACGCTCAGCTATCAAATGGTGAGCGGGTGGATGTCAAGATTGAAAACGGACTCATAGTCGAAATGGGCAAGGTGGCCCAGGCTGGCATTGATTGCGATGGCTAATCCTTCTTCCTGGCTTCCTTAGACGTCCACACACCCATCTTCAGGAGCCGGGTTTCGAGCCAAGCGAGACAATTCTCGAGTGGCAGTAAATCAGCCGCGGCCGGGGCTACACGGCGATTTGTTCAATGGCAAACACCCGCAGTATCAGACACCAAGGGTTGGTCGAAGAGGTCTATGAGCTTGGTGTAGCAGCTGGCTATGTTGACGTGCAACCAGTTGGAGCCGTCACCAGGGGCTGGAGGAAAGAGGTTGGCTTCGATCTCGGAAATGGCCAAATCCAAGGCGCAGGTCAAAATGTTCAGCGATGACGGTGCCTGCGTTTTTGATCGGTTCTCATGGAACAGGGACTTCTTGAGGTCAAAAAATTTGGCGGAGTCATCGCGCAACATGCTCAAGACCCAGACCTTACAAAGGGATCCCAGATGAATCAGGGGTTCGCTCGCAGCCGAACTCTTCGGCCTTCTTGGATGGCCCTCCATAGCGGAAGAAAAGATTATCAGGCGCGATGCGCTTCTGGCCCAAAAGACGGAGCAAGGTTGCACATTTGTCACCTCACCACGGCTGGCGCTGTGGACATAGTCAGGTGGGCTGTTAAGTCAAAAACATCCCAATAACGGCCGAAGTCACTCCGCACCACCTCTTGCTAACCCAAGAGCTGGTAGAAGCTATGACCCAGTTTTCAAAAGTGAATCCACCACTTCGCAGGGGCCGAAGACACTCTTGCCCTTCAGGAAGCTCTGATCGACGGCACCATCGATGTGCTGGCCACCGACCACGCCCCTCACTCAGCTGAGAAAAAGGACTGCGAGTGGGATGCCGCTGCCTTTGGCATGGTGGGACTCGAGAATGCCGCTGGAAGTATTGCAGCGGGTACTGATTGACTCCGGTCGCTCAAACTGGGCCAGGTTTGGAAGCAGTTATTTCGACCAGCCCGCACGCCTTGTCCGGACTTCAAGACCATGGCTCGCTCGCAGTAGGATCGGTTGCAAACATCACAGTTATTGACAAGCGCCGAAAAACTGGTTTACGGCGCAGAGTCGATCAAAGAGCACAAATAATCCTTTTGCCGAATGACTTCCGGGCCAGGTCGTTATGACCATCTATCGCAGTCGCTTCACCGTTCAGGACAGAAAGCTGGTATCAGAATGATCCGCGAACTAATTGGCACGGCAATGATTTTGCTGGTTTTGTTGTGTCTGGCGAGTCTACGTTTCAGTGCAAAGACGCAAGATTCAGCAGCAGAGCCAGCTCCAGCCCCAGCCCAGCGCCGGTGGTGTGGAGCTTGGTGATGTCTTTGCCAGCACGGTCTTTAGCGACAGCCAGCTAAATCGAGTCTGGGCTCATGGCCTGGGTGGCAGGGGTAAGGCAAGATTTTTGTTGATGCCGCGGGGGTCTCTTTAGAACAGGTGGTGAGCCCAGCATAATTGATTCCAGCGCAGGACCTTTTGGCTCTGGGAAGAGTGAGCGCGACCATAGACAAAGTGTTGAGAAAAATGGGTTGCTGGCACTCACGTGGCGGCAAATACGGAACTGGTCACCAACCTGCGGGTCGTGAATCAGAACCGCAATCAGATTGAATCGGCAATTGAAAATGCAACAGGAGTAAAGCGTGGATAAGGCATTTCTGGTACTCGAAGACGGCACCGTATTTTCAGCGGCGAGCCAATGGGTGCGACTGGTCAAACGGTTGCGGTGGTCTTTGCCACCGGCATGACGGATACCAGGAGACGATCACCGATCCAAGCTACGCGGGTCAGATTGTCCTGCAGACAGCACCACACATCGGCATCGTGGGTATGAACGACCGAGACGAAGAGTCATCAAGAATTTGGGTTGCTGGCTATGTGGTCCGGGAACCCTCTCGAATGGCAAGCAACTTCCGATCTCAGCACGCTTCAAGGACCTGTGGTTGGTCAGGGGTGGTGGGCATTTCGGGCTTGGACACGCACGGGCTCTGACACTGAAGATTCGCAGCCTGGGTGCAATGCGTGCCGGCATTTTCTCGAATACCGATCACACAAAGAGCAAATGCTGGAAACCGTGAGGCAAGCGGATGAAATGAAGGGCCAATCTCTCAGCGATGTGGTCACCACAACTGACCGCTACCTAATCCCAGCCGTGGGAAGAGGATCGCGAAGGTAGCTGTTCTGGATTTAGGAATCAAGCGATCGACTCTGGAACACTTCGCACAGCGTGGTGTCGAAGTTGAGATTTTTCAGCCGGCGCATCAGCGCAAGACATTTTGGGCTCGGGCCCCGACGGCGTGTTTTCTCAAACGGACCGGTGACCCCGAGGCCAGTGTTGGTCAAGTTCTTATGCTACGCGAGTACTGACACCCAGCGAATTCCCTTCTTTGGTATCTGCTTCGGGAACCAACTGCTGGGACGAGCGTTGGGATTTGAGACCTACAAACTTGACTTTGGCCATCGAGGAATTAACCAACCATTAATGCACGCAAGAGGAGACCGGGCAGGTTGAGGTAACCGCCCATAACGGTTTTGCCGTCGCGGCAGAAGCGATGACACTCTCTCCCGCAGGCTTTGGAATGGTTGCAGTTTCACACCGTGGCCTAAACGATAACGTTGTCGAGGGTCTGGAGTGCAAAGAAATCAAGGCGTTTTCGGTGCAGTATCACCCGGAGGCGCCCCCAGCCCATGACTCTCACTACCTGTTCGACAAGTTTGTAACCATGATTCAGGAGAAGGACTAATGCCCAAAGACCAGACATCAAATCCGTGCTGGTTATTGGCTCCGGTCCATTGTGATTGGACTATGAGCATGCGAGTTTGACTACTCAGGAACCCAAACTGTCGGGTACTGCAGGAAGAGGGCATCAGGGTCATCCTGATCAACTCGAATCCGGCAACCATCATGACCGACCCTGACTTTGCCGATGCCACCTATGTGGAACGAGTACCTGAGGTAATCGAGGCAATTATCGAAAAGAAGCGAGCCTGACGCTATTTTGCCAACCCTGGGAGGCCAGACGGCATTGAATGCTGCAATGGCGCTCTTCGAGCGAGGTTCACTCGAAGTATGGGGTCGAACTGATTGGTGCGAATGTTGCGCAATCCGAGCGGGTGAGGACCAGGAGTTCAAGCAGCTAGTCTAAGGCTGGCGCGGACGTTGCCCGCAGCTACATCGCGCACGACATGGACGAGGTCTTAGAGGCGGCAGAGAAGCGGCTATCCGATGGGTAGTAAGGCCCAGCTTCACAATGGGTGGACTGGGTTCAGGCTTTGCTTATGACGAGAAGGACCTCCGTCGCATTGCTGGTGCCGGGCTACAGGCATCACCCACCACAGAGGTGCTTCTCGAGGAATCAATTCTTGGCTGGAAGGAATACGAGCTTGAGTTGATGCGAGACGGAACGACAACTGTGTCGTGGTTTGTTCGATTGAAAACTTTGATCCGGTAGGAGTCCACACCGGAGACTCGATAACGGTTGCGCCAGCGCACCCTCACCGACGGTATCAGAATCTTCGAGACATCTCGATTCAAATCATTCGATGTCGGTGTTGATACCGGTGGCTGCAACATTCAGTTTGCTGTCGACCCGAGCGACGGCAGAGTCATAATTTATCGAAATGAATCCGAGAGTGTCAAGATCCTCAGCCCTGGCGTCTAAGGCCACAGGTTTCCCGTCCGCAAAGATCGCCGCCAAGCTCGCTATCGGCTACACCCTGGACGAAATTCAAATGACATCACAAGGTGACGCCGGCGTCCTTCGAACCAACTGGACTACGTGGTGGTAAGGTTCCCGCTTTGCATTTGAAAAGTTTCCGGCCGCTGACCTTTAACACTGACAACAACCATGAAGAGCGTTGGGGAGGCCATGGCGATGGAGTCCGCACCTTTTCACAGGCTCTACAAAAGCACTTCGGTCATAGCGTGTTCAAGCTTCCCACTGGGGCGATATTCCTGCCTCAAGCAAGAGTTACTGAAGGCAATCTTCACCCCAACGGATCTGAGAATCGTCCAGCTGCAACAGGCCCGCAAATTGCAGGGGCGACCCGCGATTGAGGTCTTCGAGGCAACCAAGATTGATCCCTGGTTTATTGACCAGGTGCTTTTGATAAACGAAATGGCGGATTGGTTTAGTTCTCTCGCGACCATTGATGGAAAGTCTGAAGCGAGCAAAGAACATGGTTTTAGCGACGCTCAACTGGCGCAGTTGCGAGGTCTGAGTGAATCAGAAGTTCGTGACATTCGTTACAAATTTGACCCTCAGGCCAGTATTCAAAACCGTAGACACCTGTGCCGGAGAGTTCCCTGCACTTACTCCGTATCACTATTCGACTTACGAGCAGTTCACCGAGGTCATCCCCTCTGATCGCAAGAAGGTGGTAATTCTTGGAAGTGGACCAAACCGAATTGGCCAGGGCGTTGAGTTTGACTATTCCTGCGTGCATGCAGCCTTTGCTCTGAGGGACGCAGGCTACGAGACCATAATGATCAACTGCAACCCTGAAACCGTCTCAACCGACTACGACACCTCCGACCGGCTGTACTTCGAGGACCTCTGACTTTGGAGGACGTGCTTGAAGTAATTGAAGCGGAAAAGGCCTCCGGAGAACTGGTTGGTGTTTTAGTTCAGCTTGGCGGTCAAACTGCTCTTGGCCTTGCACAAGGCTTGAAGGGGGCAGGGGTGCCAATCCTTGGAACCTCTCCGGACTCGATAGACCAGGCAGAAGAGCGCGGCGCGTTCCAACTGATTCTGGATGGCGCCGGTTTGCGCGCACCAGCCAACGGCATGGCTACCAACCTGGAGACCGCAGTTTCGGTCGCGAACCGCATTGGTTATCCAGTTTTGGTTAGGCCCTCCTTCGTGTTGGGAGGTCGAGGAATGGAGATTGTCTACGATGAGGCTGCACTTGCCGGTTACTTTGACCGGATAGCAGAGCATGCCCTGGTAGATGACAAGCACCCGCTGCTGGTAGATCGATTCCTGGATGACGCAATTGAGATAGACATTGATGCCCTTTACGACGGGCATGAGCTATACGTCGGTGGGGTAATGGAGCACATCGAAGAGGCAGGAATTCACTCGGGTGATTCCAGCTGCACCTTGCCTCCGATCACGCTCAGTGACTCACAGATCGAGCGGGTATCTGAGGCGACCAGAATGATTGCGGCTGGCCTTGACGTGTTGGGACTCATTAACGTTCAATTCGCACTTGCATCAGATGTTCTCTATGTGCTGGAGGCGAATCCCCGGGCGTCCAGAACGGTGCCGTTTGTTTCCAAGGCCCTTGGAATTACCCTGGCCAAGGCGGCGGCACTGGTAATGATTGGAAAGTCAATTCGCGAGCTAGTGGACGAGGGTCACCTGCCGATGAGGGACGGTCGATTCTTACCACCCGGCACCCCCATCTCGGTAAAGGAGGCCGTGCTGCCCTTCAAGCGCTTTGCGACCAAGGAGGGTCGCTTCGTTGATTCACTGTTGGGTCCAGAGATGCGCTCAACGGGCGAGGTCATGGGTATTGATGCAGACTTCCCAACGGCCTTTGCCAAAAGCCAGGCCGGTGCTGGATCCGCATTGCCACTGAGCGGAACAGTTTTTGTTTCGGTTGCAGACCGAGACAAACCGCAACTCTTACTTCCAGTTAGAAGGCTTTCACAGCTTGGATATAGAATCCTGGCAACCTCGGGAACCGCGAAAATGCTTGCTCGTCATGGCATCGAAGCAGTAGAGGTCGCAAAGCACTCGCAGGCTTCGGGTGTGGAACGGACAATCGTTGACATGATCAATGCCGGAGAGGTGGACGTAGTTGTGAATACGCCTTCTGGTGCCGATGCACGTAGCGACGGTTATGAAATCAGGGCTGCGACAACGGCGGCTGATAAGCCAATTTTTACAACTGCTGCGCAGCTCAGTGCGGCAATTGGCTCCTTTGAAGCGGTTCGTGAGGGGCGATTCAAAGTGAAATCGCTTCAGGAGTACTCACTTGATAGAAAGGCTCAGCTTCGTGGCTAGTTTTGGAAAGCGACTGCAAGCTGCTTTAGAGCAAAGCCAGCTTTGCGTTGGTATCGATCCCTCAGAATCTGAGCTGATACGCGCTGGCCTTCCCGACAATGCGGCTGGGGCGAGAGACTTTGGGCTGAGGCTGATAGAGGCCGCGACGGGCAGAGTTGGGATAATCAAGCCTCAGGTTGCGTACTTCGAACGCTTTGGATCGCTCGGATTTGCAGCACTGGAAGAGGTTTATTCCGAGGCCAGGGCAGCCGGACTGATGATTCTTTCGGATGCCAAGCGGGGTGACATCGGTTCTACCCTCGTTGGTTACGCCCAGGCTTGGTTTGGGGACGACTCTCCGCTGCGCTCTGACGCGCTGACGGTGAGTCCCTATCTCGGTCCGATTTCACTGAGCGAACTCATGCACTATGCCAAAGACATAAACGCGGGAATCTTTCTACTGGCCGCAACCTCTAATCCGGAAGCAATGCAGCTCCAATCGGCAACGCTGGATTCAAAAACGGTTAGCGAAATTGTGGTTGAAGGAGCAAAGGACATTGGCGGGGGAGATGCAGGCGTAGTTATTGGTGCCACTCAGGATTTGAGTGTTTTCGGCCTTGACTGGATTGTTACTCAGGACATTGGGATACCAGTCTTGGCTCCGGGTTTCGGCTTTCAGGGTGCAAAGCTTTCAGACCTGCGAAGCATATTTGGGGTTTCTACTCCCAGGGTTTTAGCAAACGTCTCGAGGGCCATAACCATGGAGGGTCCTGAAAAGCTTGCAAGCCAAATAGACAAGGCTAAGTTGGAACTATGAAGCTAGTGGTGTTGGCGGGACCTGCAGGGGTTGGCAAGGGTTCACTGGTAAAGAATATTTTGGCCAACTCCAACGATTATTTACTTTCAGTCTCAGCGACCACTAGGAAGCCCCGCTTAGGAGAGCAAGATGGGGTTCACTACCACTTTGTCAGCAGTGAATTTTTTGAATCAGGAATCAAAGATGGACTATTTCTGGAGTGGGCTATGGTCCACAACGATAACTACTACGGAACGCTTAAATCAGAGCTCAGTCGGGCAGCCGACCTAAAGAAGCATCTGATTCTGGAGATTGACCTCCAGGGAGCAAGGCAAATAAGGGCTTCGCACCAAGGCGCGCTGAGCATATTTATCCACCCGCCTAACTTCGCAGAGCTTGAGAACAGGCTAAGAAAAAGAGCGACGGAGACAGAACTCGAAATACAAACTAGACTTGCGACAGCACGCAGAGAACTAGAGGCTGCAGACGAATTTGATTTCCAGTTGGTGAACGACGACCTGGAAGACTGTGCTCAAGAAATTATGAAGATTGTGAAAGAGGCAACCAGTGACTAATAAAGAAGACGGAATCGTTTTCCCCCCGATCGATAGCGTCCTAGAAAAGGCCGACTCGAACTACCAACTGGTGATCTTTGCATCCAAGCGTGCCAGGCAGATTAACGAGTATTACAGCGCCCTTCACGAGGGAAGCCTGTTCAACTACGTTGGCCCTCTGGTCGACTCATCGATTGACGACAAGCCCTTGAGTATTGCGCTGCACGAAATCTACGCGGGCAAGCTTGAGAAGAAGCAAGTCAGCTAGGACCAAATTTGCGCATTCTGCTTGGCATTACCGGCGGAATAGCTGCCTATAAGGCGGCAAACCTTATTCGTGCCTTTTCTGAAGCCGGACATGAGGTAACTGTCTTACCAACCGAGAACGCCCTGAAATTCATTGGCAAGGCCACTCTAGAGGGCCTAAGTGGTCAGAATATTGATCTTGACATGTATTCCGACGTCGCCTCGGTTAGGCACGTTGCGCTCGGTCAAAATGCGGACGTGGTTGTTGTCGCACCAGCAACCGCAGCATTTATGGGGCGTCTGGCAGCGGGCATCGCCGATGACCTGCTGATGAACGCTATTTTGGCAAGCAACGCACCAATATTTATTGCCCCGGCAATGCATACCGAAATGTGGCTTAACCCGGCAACTCAGGCAAATCTAGAAATTCTTAGCGCTCGCGGAGTCAGAGTTATGGAACCCGCTGATGGGCGCTTGACTGGCGATGATTCCGGTCCGGGACGGATGCCGGAAGCGCAAGAGATTGTTGATTTCGTTCTGGGTGCGGGGTCACTTCGGGGAAAAAAGGTGATAGTCACAGCTGGTGGCACCAGGGAGCCCATCGACGCTGTTCGATATATTGGAAACAGCTCCTCTGGTCGAATGGGAGTGGAAATTGCCAAGGCCGCTCGCGACCAGGGTGCCGAGGTTGTGCTGATAGCAGCAAACCTTGAAACTGCCGCTCCTCAAGGGATTCAGATAAGGCGGGTAGGTTCTGTTGAAGATCTTGAAATAGCACTGGATCAGAGTGCAGATGTCCTGATTATGGCAGCAGCCGTTAGTGACTTTAAGGTGGCCAACCCCTTCCCGGAAAGCTGCAAAGACAGGGTTCTATGCACATCGAGCTGGTAGCCACAAAAGACCTTGTTGCCGACTACGCGGCCAATCATCCAGCAACATACTGCGTGGGATTCGCCCTTACCGACGAAGATGCCGAGCTTGAAAGTGTCTCTCGGTCAAAGCTTTGGGATAAGGGGCTTCGCCTGGTTGTTGGAAATCGCGTCAGCACCCTGGGGGCTGATTCAACCAGCGTTTTACTCGTGGGACCGGAGCAAGCCCAAGAGCTCTCAGGGACCAAACGTGAGGTTTCAAAGGCACTGGTGGCATTTATCGCATCAGCACTTGCTTAGGAAGCGTTAAACTTCCAAGCTATGACGCTACGAACTTTTACATCTGAATCGGTCACCGATGGCCACCCCGACAAAATCTGTGATCAGATCTCAGACACGATCTTGGACGCAATGCTTGAGCAGGATCCGAATGCTCGAGTTGCTATCGAAACGCTGGTAACAACTGGGTTAGTTCACATTGCCGGAGAGGTCACCACCTCTGGCTACGTTGAAATCCCGCACCTGGTGCGGGAGAAGATCCTGGAAATTGGTTACAACTCTTCGGACATCGGTTTTGACGGCAATTCCTGCGGCGTCTCGGTATCGATTGGTGCGCAATCACCAGACATTGCCGATGGCGTCGACAGCGCCTTGGAGTTCCGTTCCGGAGAGCAGGATGCTGATTCTCAATTGGGTGCTGGAGACCAGGGAATGATGTTCGGTTACGCAAGCAACGAAACAGAAGTGCTCATGCCAGCTCCTATCTTGCTTGCCCATCGAATCACCGAGCGACTATCGGACGTGCGAAGAAATCTCGCTGACGGCAGGCTTAGACCTGACGGCAAGGCGCAGGTTTCTATTGATTACGAGGGAAGTACACCGGTGGCTGTGAACACCGTGGTGCTGTCAACGCAACACCACCCAGAGGTTAGTCAGGAAGATCTTGCCAACTTAGTTCTGGAGCAAGTCATTAGACCCGTGCTTAGCGAGAGCAAACTTTCATTCGACACCACGCGCTACTACATAAATCCATCCGGTCGTTTTGTAATCGGTGGCCCGCAGGGAGATGCAGGTCTTACCGGTCGCAAGATCATTGTTGACACCTACGGCGGAATGGCCAGGCATGGCGGAGGTGCATTTAGTGGCAAAGACCCGTCAAAGGTTGATCGTTCAGCCGCTTACGCAATGCGCTGGGTTGCCAAGAATGTGGTCGCAGCAGGCTTGGCGGACCGAGCCGAGATTCAGGTTGCCTACGCAATCGGAGTCGCAAAGCCAATTGCTGTCTTTGTTGAAACCTTCGGAACCGAAAGGGTTGAAATTGAGGCAATCCAAAATGCGATTGCCACGGTTTTTGATTTACGCCCAGCCGCAATTATTCGTGAGCTCGATCTGAGGAGGCCCATTTATGCAAAAACAGCCTCTTACGGACACTTTGGTCGAGAGCTTGAAGAATTTACCTGGGAGCGCACAGATCGAGCCCAGGCACTGGCTGAGGCAGCAGGACGCTAACTGATGGGCTTTGCTCAGGTGGTGGCGAAGTCGAACCTAATCCAACTGGACCGTGAGTTTGACTTTGTAGTTCCCGAGCGTCTTCAAGGCTCCCTAACCGTTGGTCAGCAGGTCAGTTTCCCTTTTGGTCGAAACAAGAAATTGCAAACCGGATTCATCGTCGGAATGACTGAGAAAAGCGCATACGCGACCAGTGAGCTCGCGGAAATTCTCAGTCCAGTCCCGGTTTTGCCTCTCGAACTGCTCAGATTTTGTCGTCAGGTGGCAGATCGGCAATGTGTAGCCGTGGGCGAAATTCTCGCGGCCGCGGTTCCAGATCACATGGCGAGAACCGTGATCCCGGGTGAGGATTCACGCGGTGAGCTACCGGAGGTCGAAACGCCGTTTGAGATCAGACCGAGTTTAGGGAGCCGCGCTGCAGTTCTTTGCGCATCGAAGTCTTTCCAAGTGCAGGGTGAATTTTTTGCAGATTGGGCATTCGTCATGGTTTCAGAGGCCCTCAAAACCCTAAGGCAGGGCAAAAGCGTGCTGATGATAGTTCCCGAGCAGGCGGACTTTGACGAAGTGCATGGCTTGGCCGCAAGTCTGGGTTTTGCTGACTGGGTGATTGACTACTCTCCGGGCCAGAAGAAGTCAGATCGCTTCAAGAGTTTTCACAAGGCCCTGGCATCAAGCCCTGCACTTGTGCTTGGCACTCGGTCCGCAATCTACGCACCGGTTTCAAACCTTGGCCTAATAGCCGTTTACGACGATCTTGATGATTCGCTTAGAGAGCAGGGATCACCTTTCACGCACGCTCGAGAGCTGGCACTGATGAGGGCTGGCGCTGAAGTTGGGTTGTTATTTTTAGCTCCATACAGATCAATTGAAATTCAGCGATTGGTGGAGATTGGTTTTCTAACAGACCACGATGTTGTCTCGGCTCCACTCAGAATCTCCTTCACAGAACCCGGCGCGAGGTTTGACCAGTCAGCATTTAAGCTCGTGAAGGAAAAACTCAACGAGGGCCCGGTACTGGTGCTGTTGCCTCGCAAGGGCAGTTCAGCGGCGCTTTACTGTCAGGGCTGCGGAATAAGACTTCGATGTGCCTGTGGTGGCATGATTTGGGAGCCCACGGAACAGCGCTCAGCTTGCAGGCTCTGCAATAAACCACATGTGAAGTGTGAGCAGTGCTCGGCGAACAACTTCAGAAGGGGTAGAACTGGTAGCACTCGCACTGTAAGTGAACTTGGCAAGACCTTCCCTCAGGTCTCGATAGCAGAGGCCACCCAGGAAAAATCTCCATCCGGGCTGAAGGCCAAGAATCAGATTGTTGTCGCCACACCCGGCTCGGCGCCCAAGGTGCCCGGCGGCTATTCGGCGGTGCTGATTCTAGATTGCGATATCTGGCTGGCCAGACAATCACTTGCCGCCGAGCAGCTTGCCTTTAGAGACTGGACCGGAGCGTTAGAGCTCATGGCCACTTCTGGGCGAGCAGTCCTCTCGGGAATTGACGCCGAGCTTGGTCAGGCATTTTCGATGCAGCAGCATCGGCTGCTGGCTAAAAATCAGTTGCGAGAGTTGCGAGAGCTAGAGTTACCGCCCGCGGTGAGAATTGCGACGGTTGAGAGTTCCGCTGAGCACTTGGATCAGGTTCTTGAAATAGCTAGGCAATCAAAGGCCAAAGTTCTGAGCGTCGATGCAGGCTCTTCCAAAGTCCTTATCAGTTTCTCCTACCAGGCTGGTCCAGAGCTTGCTAAGGGACTTCGAGCTCTTGCCCTGAAGAGTCAGGCACGCCTGCAGGGTGGCGTAAAAAAGCGTGGCCTAAGGGTTGTCATGGATGACCCCGAGGCATTGTAGGTTTTAGTAAATGCGATTGATATTTGCTGGCACTCCCGAAATTGCCGCTGCTGCGCTTTCTCAACTCGCCGCTGCGCACCAGATCGCGCTGGTTATAACAAGACCAGATTCTGAAGTCGGAAGAAAGAAAATCCTAACGCCCTCCGCCGTCGCAACTAGGGCTACTGAGCTTGGCATCAAGGTAATAAAAGCCAATTCAATTGGCGAGGTCGAACTTGCAAAAATAACTGAGGCCGCGGCAGATAGAGCAATTGTGGTTGCTTATGGATCACTGATTCCAAAACCGGCCCTAAATGCCTTGCCCTGGTGGAACTTGCATTTCAGCCTGCTGCCTCAGTGGCGAGGGGCCACACCCTTGCAGCACTCCATGATGATGCGAACTGGAATTGGGATTACGGTGTTTGAACTTGAAGCAGGTCTTGATACCGGCCCGATAATCGCGCAACAGGACATGAGTGTTTCGCCGACTGAAACTGCGCTCGAAGCACTCTCAAGATTCACTGAACGCGGTACCGAGTTAATTTTGGCTTCCCTAGAAAGCAGTCCCACACCAACAGCACAGGTTGGGGAGGCCAGCCACGCACCCAAAATAAGCCGTGGCCAAGCAAGAATCGATCTTCAAGCATCCGCAGACAGCGTTGTGGCAATCATTAATGCCCTAAACCCTGAGCCAGTTGCCTGGGCGGAGATTGCTGGGGAGCCAGTTCGGTTACTGCGGGCCAATAGCGTCCAGAGCGAACTAGTTCCAGGATTATCCAGATCGCCCGGTGACATCTGGAAGATTGAACAAAGAGTATTTCTGACATGCAAACAGGGCACGTTCCTCGAGCTACTAGAAGTCCAACCAGCAGGCAAGAAACCCATGAGCGCCGGGGATTGGTTTCGGGGATTAGTGGAACCGGTGAGATTTGACTAACGCCCGCAAAATAGCGCTTGAGCTTTTGGTGAGAGTCTCTGAATCGGACAGCTACATAAATCTGCTGATGCCGAAAGTCCTCGGTAACCAAGAACTATCGGACGCAGATCGCGGGCTGATTCAAGAACTGAGTTACGGTTCACTGCGCTGGAGAGCGCAGTATGACGCCTTTATTCTGCAGTTCACAGCCGGGAAGACGCTCTCTGACCAATTGCGCTTTTCCTTGCAGCTGGGAATGCACCAGCTTTTTCGAATGCGGGTTCCCGCTCACGCTGCAATTCACGAAACCGTTGAAATCGTGAAGCTGGTGGAGAATAAGGCTGCTGGATTGGCAAATGCGGTGCTCAGAAACGCCGATCGAAAGGGTTTTGACGCACTGCTGGCAGACTCCCTGGCGAATAAACCAAAGCATGAGGCCTTAGCAATCCGCTATTCACACCCGGTCTGGGTGGTTCAAGCTTTAGGACAGGCACTTGAGCTTGACGGAAGACTTGAAGATTTGGAAGCGCTACTCGAGTCCAATAATGAGACTCCGGTTGTAAATCTGGTGGCGATCTCAGAGCACGCAGCTCAATATCTCGACGATTTGGGAATCGAGCGTGGTGATGCATCTCCCATCGGCTTTTTGCACTTTGGAAACCCTGAGCCGCTATTGGAGACCCCGGGGGTAAGAGTCCAAGACCAAGGCTCACAACTTGTTGCGCTGGCACTGTTGGAGGTTGCAGATAAATCTGGCCGCTGGTTGGACATGTGCTCTGGGCCGGGAGGAAAGTCGGCAATTCTGCAAGCGGGAATTGCAGCGCACGGGGGAGTTCTGGATTGCATGGAGCCCATCCCACAGCGCGCCGAGATGGTTCGCAGGGCCCTTACCGATGACTCTGTAACGAACGTGATTGTGGATTACGGTCAGAATGCCAAATCGGCACACTACGAGGCTGTACTTTTGGATTCACCCTGCTCTGGCCTGGGATCGGTTCGTCGAAAGCCAGAATCGCGCTGGCGCAAGCAACCAAGTCAGTTGCCCGAACTCACAAAATTGCAGGGTGAGCTCCTGCAGGCCGGGATTAATGCCCTCAAGCCCGGCGGTTATTTGCTTTATTCAACCTGTTCACCGCTGATAGCGGAGACCAACACTCAGGTGCGCATTGCGCTGGACCAGAACCCCGGGCTCGAACTGGTGGATGCCAAGGCTGTTATTAGGGGGCTCTCCCCGGAATTATCGCTCAATGAAGCTCGGAAGACGGTTCAACTTTGGACCCACGAACATGCCACCGATGCAATGTTTATGGCAATCTTGCGAAAGCCCTAGGCTTTGAACATGCACGTACACCCATCGATTCTGAGCGCAGACTTTGCAAATCTAGCCTTCGACCTGAGCTCACTCGAGAATGCCGATGCCGTCCACGTCGACGTAATGGATAACCACTTTGTTCCAAATCTGACCTTTGGTCTTGGAGTTGTGGAGGCGCTTCGAAGAAATACCAAGTTGCCACTTGATGTGCACCTCATGATCAACGACCCTGAGCGCTGGGCTCCTGCATACGCTGAGTTTGCCGAATCGGTTACTTTCCACCTCGAGGCTTCCAAGAACCCGGAGGGACTCGCTCGTGAACTCAGAGCGCTCGGCGCAAAGGTTGCAATTGCGATCAAGCCAAACACTCCGGTTTCAGAGCTCGTTCAGCTGCTTCCCCTTATCGACATGGTTTTGATCATGACGGTCGAGCCTGGTTTTGGCGGGCAAAGTTTGATTCCAGAGACCCTGCAAAAAATTTCCCAGGCAAAGGCTGAAATCAAGGCCTCAGGTTTGGAAATTGCGCTTCAGGTGGACGGTGGTGTTACTGAGGAAAACATCGGCCAGCTTGCATCGCTCGGGGCCAATGTGTTCGTTGCGGGTTCTGCAGTGTTTAAAAACCCAGACCGAGATGCCCAGATCCGCAAGCTTAGGGAGCTAGCAGAGGGTCACGCCAGCTAACCTATAGGGCATGAAGTCCTTTGATTCGCTATATGCCGAGATTATCGAGCTCGCTCAATCCCGCCCAGAGTCCTCTGGCACGGCCAAGCTCCTGGAGGCTGGCGTGCACGCAATTGGAAAGAAGTTGGTCGAAGAGGCCTCGGAGGTCTGGATGGCCGCAGAGCACGAGTCGGATGACCAGCTAGCGCTTGAGGTTTCGCAGTTGCTTTACTATGCGCAGCTGATGCTGGTTGCTAGAAATGTTCCACTTTCCGCCGTAGAGGAGGTGCTCTAATGCTGAGAGTCGCAATTCCAAATAAGGGAATACTCTCCGAGTCTGCGATTTCCATGCTCAAGGAGGCCGGCTATCAAACTCGTCGAGAACAATCAGAGTTACACCTCGTGGATGTCGAGAACCAAATTGAGTTTTTCTACCTTCGCCCCAGGGACATAGCCACCTATGTGGGATCTGGTTCGCTCGATGTTGGGCTGACCGGACTTGATCTTTTGAAGGATTCCGAGTCATCCGCAACCCAGATCGCTGATTTGGGCTTCGGTGGGTCCACCTTCAGATTTGCGGCTGATCCTGCTGCGGGTTTTGAGAAGCTAGCTGACCTTTCCGGAAAGCGACTCGCGACCGCTTATCCCAAATTGATTGAGAACTACCTCCAGGAAAATGGGGTGCAGTGCGAGATTGTGAAACTGGATGGGGCCGTTGAGTCGGCCGTTCGACTGGGAGTAGCGGATGCGGTTGCGGATGTCGTGTCAACGGGCAACACCCTGCGCAAGGCTGGGCTTGCGATTTTTGGACCAGTAATTCTGGCCTCGACAGCCAGATTGATTGCGGCCCCTGGAAAAGAGCAGGCGGCCGAACGACTGCTGAGAAGGCTTCAGGGTGTGATCGTGGCTCGTGAATACGTGATTTTCGATTACGACTGCCCAAGAGAGATTGTTGCAGCGGCATCCAAAATCACACCGGGAATTGAATCCCCAACAATTTCGCCACTGGCCGATGAGAATTGGGTTGCGGTCCGTGCTCTGGTTAGAGCGAGTGAGACCAACCGGGTGATGGATGAGCTTTACGAGCTTGGCGCCAAAGCAATTCTGGTGAGCGCCATCCACGCCGCGAGGATCTAGTTGCCTGCCATTCGCGTTATACCCTGCCTTGACGTTGCCGATGGCAGGGTTGTCAAGGGCGTGAATTTCATAAACCTC
Source organism: Aquiluna sp. (assembly GCA_018402615.1). The sequence goes on along the minus strand of JAGYIH010000003.1, from coordinate 5,980 downwards.
AGAGATTCTGGGGATCCGGTGCTGCTTGCCAAGGACTATTACGAACAGGGGGCCGATGAGGTCACCTTTCTTGATGTTGCGGCCACGGTGGAAAACCGAGGCACGATGCTTGATGTGGTTAGGGCCTGCGCCCAGAACGTTTTTATTCCGCTCACGGTGGGTGGTGGAATCAGGGAGCTCGGAGACGTATCCAGGCTTTTGTCACAGGGTGCTGACAAGGTTTCCGTTGGTTCTGCTGGCATATCACAGCCCGACCTACTTCGGCAAATTGCCCAGGAACATGGCTCACAGGTACTGGTAATTTCTCTCGACCTAAAGCGTGCCGACACCAAAAGTGGCTTTGGTGTGACCACGCATGGTGGCCGAACTCTCACCGAACTGGACGCATTTGAATGGATTGAGGAAGTCCAGAAACTTGGAGCTGGTGAGTTGCTGGTGAACAGTATTGATGCCGACGGCACTAAGAATGGTTTTGATCTTGAGCTCACTTCACGGGTGAAGAAGGTCTCGAGTGTCCCAGTGATTGCATCTGGGGGAGCGGGAGAACTGGTGCACTTTGTCGAGGCCGCCCAAGCGGGAGCCGATGCACTGCTGGCAGCCAGTGTTTTCCACGACAATAGGTTCAGTGTTTCCGAGGTTAAGGCTGCGCTTCTAAAAGAAGGGATCGATGTCCGATGAGAGAACTAGAGATTGCCAGCCTAAAATTTGACGACCATGGCCTGGTGCCGGTAATTGTTCAGGATGACCAGACCAGAGAGGTCTTGATGTTGGCATACGCCAACAGGCAAACCCTCGAGGAATCTAAAGAGAGAAATCAACTCGTATTCTTTTCGCGCTCTCGGCAACAGCGCTGGCTTAAGGGCGAAACCTCTGGAAACTTCCTTGACATCGTAAATCTTTATCAAGACTGTGACTCAGACACGGTGCTTGCATTCGTCGTTCCACGCGGTGCCGCCTGCCACAACGGCACCACAAGCTGCTTTCAGGAAAATCCCAAATGAATTCCGCAAACGTAATACCTGTTATTCGAAGATTATTTTCCGGGACTGAGACACCGCTTGGGATTTACCAAAAATTGTGCGGAACGCGTCCGAACACCTTTTTACTAGAGTCCGCAGAGCAGGGAGTCTGGGGTCGATATTCATTCGTGGGGGTGTCGTCTCGAGGCCAACTAATCTCCACCCAGAGCTCTGCCAGCTGGGTTTCGAAGTCTCCTGCACTTCCAAATGGTGAAGAACTTCCAGATGATCCGCTAGCCGCTCTGGAGCTGCTTCAGAGCTCTTGGGTCTCGGACCCGGCAGAGTTCCCGCTTTCCAGTGGACTGGTTGGATTTGCAGGTTGGGGGCTGACCGAACTCATCGAAAAACTTCCAAGCTCAAAATCTGCTGACTACCAAATCCCGCTCTACGGATTCAATCAGTTCTCCGAGCTGGTGGTTATGGACCACCAGCGATCCGAACTGATTCTCGTAAGCGTTGTGTTTCTAGACGGTCTTGGTTCCAAAGAGGAGAAGCTCGCTGACGCGCAGCGCAAACTAGACCTTCTCCAAGACTCCGTATCGATGCCGACCCCATCCAAGCTCAGTCTCCCAAGCTGGCCAGAGCCCAACTTCGTCTCCAACACCAGCAAGGAGGAATTCCTTGCTTCCGTTGAAGCTGCTAAAAACCACGTCCGGCTCGGGGATGTTTTCCAGGTCGTTATTTCGCAGCGTTTTGACCAGGAGATAACTGCCGACGCTCTCGATGTTTACAGTTCGCTTCGTGCACTGAATCCCAGTCCGTATATGTACCTAACTCGCTGGAAGGATGTTGCTGGAGAATTCGCAATCGTTGGCAGCTCGCCAGAGGCACTGATCAAGGTCTCCGGGGATCAGGTGATCACGCACCCAATCGCCGGATCAAGACCCCGAGGCAGCGACACCGCAACGGACATCACAAACGCCGAGGATTTGCTGGCCGACGCCAAGGAGCGCAGCGAGCATCTAATGCTCGTCGACCTGGCCCGAAATGATCTCTTGAAGGTTTGTGACCCAACGAGCCTGCGCGTGAGCGAGTTCATGGAAATCCATCGCTTTTCGCACATCATGCATCTGGTATCAACAGTTGAGGGAAGGCTGCGACCGGAACTCAGCGCCGTCAAAGCACTGCTTGCTACCTTCCCCGCGGGAACCCTTTCCGGAGCACCTAAACCAAGGGCCCTTGAGATTATTCACGATCTTGAACAGGCGGCTCGTGGCCTTTTTGGGGGTGTGATCGGCTATTTCGACTTCCAGGGCAATGCGGATCTGGCCATCGCGATCAGAACAGCACTGATTCGAGACGGTGTGGCTCGAATCCAGGCAGGAGCCGGGATAGTTTTGGATTCAGACCCGGAGAGTGAGTATCAAGAGACCTTGGCCAAGGCCGCAGTGGTGCTCAGGGCAGTAGCGAGCGCGAATGAGATGAACAAATGAACAGATACCTGAACCTGACAACACTGCTGGCTGGCGCTTGGTGGTCAACCGTGCTCTTTGAGTGGGCAACCATCTCTGATGCTCACTCCGGCGAGGCATCCATTACCTTGGCCGGAAGCGAGCTGAGCCAAACCTTGGTGCTCACTCCGGCAATAGTGATTTTGGTGGCGCTGATCGCTCGCTACCGCAAGGTTTCTAACCTGGTAATGCTGTTTGCGGCGGCCGTCGCTTCTTGGTCAAGCTATCTCGCCCTCTCCCTGAACCCGGCAGCTTCACCAGCTGCGGTGGATGGCCTAGAGAAAATTACGGGCCTGGTTGGCACAACCGCGGTTTCAAGCACGACGCTGGGGCCGATTGCATACCTCGTCCTTGGGATTGGCGTCGCGGTGCTCGCAATCCTTGCGGCGTTTACGAAGGCTAGGCAGAGAACTGGGCCGCAAGAACAAGAGGTAGAACCCACCGACCCCAAGTCCGTGTGGGATTCACAGAGCTAACTGCGATTAGAATTTAGGGGTCGAGAAAGAGGAAGAACATGGAAAACCACAACGAAGAAGCAGGACACGGAAACTCAATCGCTGCGTGGGCGACCGTGCTGATTATCATTGCGGGATTCTCGATTGGCACTCTCTTCTTCTGGTTCGACGTTCCAGAGATGGTCTGGGCTTCTGCTGCACTTGTCGGAGTCGGGGGCCTGGTCGGTTTGGCCTTGAAGCGTGCTGGCTATGGAGCCGGTGGCAGTAAGACCAAGACTCACTAGTGCTAGACGGGCTTTTTCAGGCCGCACTGCAGGACTCGCTCCTCAGACAAAAGACCTTGCCAAGAACCGAACTTGAGTCTTTAGCTCAGGGAACGGTCCTTCCGGTGGACGCCTTAGCGGCACTATCCAAAACCAACCGTGTTCGCCTCATCGCAGAAATCAAACGTGCTTCTCCATCGCGTGGAGATCTCGCTGAGATTTCCGATGCTGCTGTGCAAGGTGCAGGTTACGAACTCGCTGGAGCAGACGCAATTTCGGTTCTCACCGAACGCACCGGTTTCAAAGGAAGTCTTGAAGACCTCGAGCAAGTAAGCGCTGCCACAACGATTCCAACCCTAAGAAAAGACTTTATATCAACCGAATACCAGCTTCTTGAAGCGAGGGCGGCCGGCGCCGCCATGGCACTTTTAATCCTTTCCTGGTTACCGAAGAAGCGATATCTGGAACTCAAGAGTTTTGCCGAGGAACTGGGTTTGGCTGTCTTAGTGGAAACTCACAGCGAGCAGGAAATTGACATCGCCGCGAGTTCCGGGGCGGGTCTCATTGGAATCAATACCCGAAACCTTGTTGACTTTAAAACTGACATCGGGCTCTTCGAAAGACTAGCTGGGAGGCTGCCTTCGGGCGCGGTTCGGATAGCAGAGTCAAGTGTGAGAAACGTGGCTGACGTCCAGCGGTATCGAGATGCTGGAGCGGACGCAGTTTTGGTCGGGGAAACATTGGTGACCGGAGATTATCGACAACTGATACCTGAATTCATTTCCGTTGCTTAGGATTTAGCGCATGACTCCAAAACTAAGTGCTCAGGTTGGACCGTATTTCGGTCAGTTCGGTGGCAGGTTTGTGCCTGAGCCGCTAATTGCCGCGCTTGATGAACTGGACGCGACATACCAGGCTGCAAAGGCAGATCCAGCGTTTACAGAGGAGCTCGCGCAATTGCACCGCGATTACACCGGAAGGCCCTCGATCATCACCGAAGCGAAGCGCTTTGCCGCTGAGTTTGGTGACCTGAGGGTATTTCTAAAGCGCGAGGACCTAAACCACACCGGTTCACACAAGATTAATAACGTTATGGGCCAGGCTCTTCTGGCAAAGCGCATGGGCAAAAAGCGAATAATTGCCGAAACCGGTGCCGGACAGCACGGGGTTGCGAGCGCTACTGCGGCCGCATATTTTGGGCTTGATTGCGTTGTCTACATGGGCGAGGTTGATACCGAACGTCAAGCACTGAACGTTGCCCGCATGAAACTCTTGGGAGCGCAGGTCATACCGGTCACGACTGGCTCTAGAACCCTAAAGGACGCCATCAACGAGGCACTCAGAGACTGGGTGGCAAACGTTGATTCCACCCACTACCTGTTGGGCACGGTTGCCGGCCCTCACCCCTTTCCAACCATGGTCCGCGATTTCCACAGCGTAATCGGCAATGAATCCCGGCAGCAGCTTTTGGAACTGACCGGCAAGCTGCCCGACGTGGTAGCAGCATGTGTCGGTGGTGGCTCAAACGCAATTGGGATTTTTCACGCCTTCCTGGATGATCCAGAGGTTCAACTCTGGGGCTTTGAAGCGGCTGGAGACGGCGTTGACACATTGTTCCACGCCGCATCGCTGAGTAGGGGAGTTCCCGGTGTACTGCATGGTGCAATGAGTTACATGCTTCAGGACGAGGATGGTCAAACCGCTGAGTCACACTCAATCTCCGCTGGTCTCGATTACCCGGGTGTAGGTCCAGAGCATTCCTGGCTAAAGGATCTGGGCCGGGCAAACTACCTAGGCATCACTGACACTCAGGCAATGAATGCGATGAAGCTACTAAGCCAGACCGAGGGAATCATTCCAGCAATTGAAACCGCCCACGCGCTTGCTGGCGTCGAGCACCTGGCCAAGGTTATGCCTGCGGGTTCACACGTTCTGATTAATCTCTCCGGCAGGGGAGATAAGGACATGGAAACTGCCGGGCGCTATTTTGGACTGATCTCCTAATGAGCCGAGTCGAAGACATCTTGATCGGCAACCGTGAATCGGGCCGTGGCACGCTCGTTGGTTACTTTCCCGCAGGCTACCCAACAGTCGATGACTCTGTTGACGCGCTAGTGGCAATGGCAGAAAACGGTTGCGATGTTCTCGAGGTTGGAGTTCCCTACTCTGACCCGGTCATGGACGGGCTGGTCATTCAGCAGGCAACTGAGCAGGCATTGCAAAATGGCTTCCGTCTCAAGCAGACCTTTGATGTGATTCGCAAGGTTCGTCAGCGCGTGGATACTCCAATGCTTGTGATGAGCTATTGGAATCCGGTTTTGAGGTTTGGGGTTGAAGAGTTTGCAGACAACCTCAGAGATTCTGGGGCTCAGGGAATGATTACCCCGGACTTGATTCCGGATGAAGGTCAGCGCTGGTTAGATGCGGCAAGAGCGCGAGACCTGGATCACGTCTTTCTAGTGGCGCCCTCTTCTTCTGATGTTCGCGTAACTGCGAACAGTGCGGCATCTCAAGGCTTTGTCTATTCCGTTTCCACAATGGGCATCACCGGTGAGAGAGCAAACCTCGATCTGCTGGCTCGTCAGGTGGTTGGCAAGGTCAAGGCCATGGGAACGGCGCCCACATGCGTAGGAGTGGGCATATCAACGGCGGAACAGGTCCGAGAAGTCAACAGCTACGCCGATGGAGCCATCGTTGGAACTGCCTTTGTGAAGGCCTACCAAAGTGGCGGGCTGGTTGCACTTACCGAGAAAACTCGTGAGCTTGCGGGCGGACTAGGCTGAGTGGCGTGA